>NZ_LIRE01000227.1 GCF_001402795.1 Pseudanabaena sp. 'Roaring Creek' | reverse complement strand
TATAGTTGTTTTAAATAACTTGTAGACGGGCTTCGACTTCGCTCAGCCCTCGGTGTAAGCTAGCTGAGCGAAGTCGAAGCTGTAGTTTTTATTTGAATTATCTATATTTACAGACTTAAGTAGCTAGGCGCAGTTAAATATAAAATCCTAAAACCTGTAGCGCACGCTGCGCGTGCGCTACAGGTTTTGATTTTGGGTTTTAGTTATGCGCAGCTACTTAGTTACTTTTAGGGCAGCATTTTGACGTAACCATAAAAAAACTAGTAAACTGTTTAATAGTAAGATTTTTGTAATATTCTTAATTTTTTAGAATTATTGTGCGTCCTTGATTCTGTAGATGCTAGTTTTTTTCGTCGGACAAGTCTACTTTCATCAGTTAATTCAGTTAATGCTTCTAGGAATAAGGCTATGTTTCCCAAATTACTTTATCGGCACCTACATCGGCACTTTTACAGCTACTTGGTATTTTTAGCGATCGCGACTCTTTGGAAAGTCACCACATTTTCTAACTTTGTCGCAGATGCTAACGCACAAACCTTTGAGCCACCCGTAAACAATCCTGCACCCACAACAACCATTGGTGGTGGCAGGCGGGGCAGCGACGGACAATGCTTAAAGGATTTAAAGGATCTAGACCTGCATCAGAAAGATTTCAAAGCAAACTCTTCCGTAGAGTATCAGATTACGCCGCTACTTCCCCCGAACCAATTTGGGTTGACGATCTCATCCAATCCTCGATTTTTCGCCTACATTCCCAAAACTAATGCGATCGCGGTTGAGTTTACGCTTGAGAATCCCCAAGGTAAAGGGCTCGCTCGTAAAAGAATCGATCTCACAACTACTCCCAGCGTTGTTAACGTTCAATTCGATGGCTTATCCCTAGAAATCGGCAAGGATTATAAATGGCTAGTTTCCCTAGTATGCGAAACTGGCGACCCCGAAGATCATTTTGCTGAGGGCATCATTCGGCGTATCCAACCTGAGTCAAGTATGCTTGCCAAATTAGAAAAGGCAACCGCGATCGATCGAGTGTATATATACGCAAAGTTTGGTATTTGGTATGAGGCGATCGCTAATCTTGCTAATCTGCGTCTATCCCAGCCCAATAATGCTGAACTTAGAAGCAATTGGTTGAATCTACTCACATCATCCAATCTCGCGCCCTTAGCCAACAGCCCTCTCAAAAACTAAGTCGAATTAGTTATCAAAAACTAGTCACAAATAAAGCACAATGTCTACAGATTGCGAGTCTACAGATTCCGATGAGTTGATTTTCTTAGCAGAAGATGATGAAAAGGTATCTCATGTAGATGAAAAGCCAGACAATCTATCTTATCTATCTGCTATTGGCATTGTTGGGGAGCATAACCATGAGTCTCATGTCATCAATCGAGCCATAGAGATCAAAAGTAGAGCGACTTGGAAAATCCTAATTTGTGATGACGATCGCTCCGTGCATAATGTAACCAGATTAGCTCTAGAGGAGTTTAGGTTTGCGGGCAAAGGATTGGAAATATTTTCGGCGTTCTCTGGTACTGAGGGCATCGAGATTGTCGAGCAGCATCCCGACATCGCAGTGATCCTGCAAGATGTAATTATGGAGACGAATGACGCGGGGTTACATACTGTCAAATATATTCGCGAAGTCTTGCAAAATCCTTTAGTACGGATAATTCTCCGTACGGGGCAACCATCAGAGTTTCCCGAATCTTCAGTAATCTTAAACTATGACATCAATGACTATAAGTCAAAAACTGAATTAACGGAACAAAAGCTCTTTACATCCCTAGTAGCCAGCTTAAGAAGCTATAGCACGATCATCAGTCTTGCCGAAAGCAGACAAAAGCTTGCCGTACTAAATTCCCAACTTCAAACTTTTAATCAGAACTTAGAAAATCTCGTTCGAGAACGCACTATAGAACTCGAAATTGCTAAGGAAGCTGCGGATAGTGCCAATAAAGCCAAAAGTCAATTTCTTACGAATATGAGTCACGAACTCAGAACTCCCCTCAATGGAATTCTCGGCTATGCACAAGTTCTAAAAACAAGTGACGATCCGATTAAAAATCAAAAGGGTTTAGACATCATTCAACGTAGTGGCAATCACTTGCTAACTCTGATTAACGATATTCTCGACCTGTCCAAAATTGAAGCTGGTAAATTAGAGCTTGAGTACGAACCTTTTTACTTAAATGGATTGCTGACCGATCTACTCGATACATTTAAGGTGCAAGCAAGCAAGCAAAATGTAGAAATTGTCTATCGGACTATCGGGCAAATTCCCAAACTAGTTTATGGCGATGCGCGGCGATTGCGGCAAGTTCTATTTAACTTGATGGGCAATGCCATCAAATTCACTAGTGAAGGGATTGTTTCTTTGACTGTCCAAGACCTAGGCAGTAACAAAATTCGCTTTGACATTATTGATAGTGGTGTGGGGATTGCCTCGGAGGACTTGTCTAAAATATTTGAATCCTTTGAACAGGTTGGCGATCCTAAGGATATGCAATCGGGGACAGGGCTGGGTTTATCCATCAGTCAAAAGCTAGTTGCCTTGATGGGGGGCGAACTAAATGTTACTAGTGCTTTAGGTGAAGGGAGTAATTTTTGGTTAGAGATTGACTTACCTAATTATGTAAGTTCGACACCGATTAATTTGGATGCCGAGGAGGGATATCACGATGCGATTCCTTCGGAGATGTCCTCACAGCCATCTTTTACATCTCAGGCGATCGCTAGTTTTGCCAAACCAAGTCACCGAATCCTATTAAATTTCCTAGAGCTTGCCAAAAATGGTGATTTCGACGCTCTCCAAGAGACTGCAAGAGATTTACAAAAGTCGGATGCTTGCTTACAAATTTTTACTGGAGAAATAATAGAGTTGCTGAAGGGTCGCCAAATTGACAAGATTTTGAGTTATCTCTATGCACAGATGAAAGAAGGTCAAAACCCTTGATGTATGCCCAGCATCCGTAAGCTTTTTTGGCTTAGCAAACCTTACGTTGCTATAGCCAAAACCAGTATGATAAGTAGCTAAGAGCGTACCGCCCGCTACGCGGGCAGTACGCTCTCTGGTTTTGGTTTTTATGCCGAACTACTTATTGCTGTTTTGTGAAATAACGAGGTGAATTTAATGGCGATCGCATTACCAAAAAAAATCATGCTGCTAGGCTCTGGGGAACTGGGTAAGGAGTTTGTAATAGCGGCGAAAAGACTCGGTAATACAGTGATTGCGGTCGATTGCTATGATAATGCGCCAGCGATGCAAGTTGCCGATGTTCGGGAAGTCATTTCGATGTTGGATGGCGAAGCCCTCGAAGCCGTCGTCACAAAACATCAACCCGATCTAATCGTGCCAGAAGTAGAGGCAATCCGTACCGAAAAACTGATCGCACTGGAAGCGCAGGGTTACACAGTCATTCCCACAGCTACAGCCACCAACTTCACGATGAATCGAGATCGCATTCGCGATTTAGCCAGCAATGAGTTGGGCTTGCGTACTGCTAAATATGCCTATGCTACTAGCCTTGAGGAGTTGAAAACCGTTGCCGACGAAATTGGGTTTCCGAACGTAATTAAACCCGTCATGTCCTCCTCTGGCAAGGGACAATCTGTCGTTAATTCTCGCGATGAACTAGAGAAGGCTTGGGATTATGCGATCGCGGGAGCGCGAGGCGATACTGCCAAAATCATCATTGAAGAATTTATTAATTTTGAAGTCGAAATTACTCTGTTAACGATCCGTCAATGGCAGGGAGAGACTCTATTTTGTGAAGCGATCGGGCATCGGCAAGAACGCGGTGACTACCAAGAATCATGGCAACCCGTGGGCTTAACTGCGAATCAAGTCAAAGACGCGCAGGACATTGCTCGTAAAGTCACCGATAAACTCGGCGGGGCAGGGATTTTCGGCGTAGAATTTTTTATCACCAAGGATGAAGTAATTTTTTCGGAACTGTCTCCCCGTCCCCACGATACGGGAATGGTTACCCTCATCTCCCAAAATCTCAACGAATTTGAACTTCATTTACGCGCCATTTTGGGCTTACCTATTCCCACAATCGAATTGCTCAGTCCGTCCGCCAGTGCGGTCATTCTTGCTAGCGAAACAAGCAATGAGATTTTCTTTACAGGTGTAGAAGAAGCTCTAGCGATTCCCAACGTAGAAATTCGTTTATTTGGTAAACCAGATTCCCGTCCCTATCGACGCATGGGTGTGGCTTTAGCGAAGGGGAAAGATGCCGCCGATTCTCGGCAAAAGGCAACAGAAGCCGCCTCTAAGGTTAAAATCAATGATTTCCCTTCATGATTAAGTAGCTAGGCGCAATTAAATATAAAA
>NZ_LIRE01000226.1 GCF_001402795.1 Pseudanabaena sp. 'Roaring Creek' | reverse complement strand
TTAACGTGAGTTCGGGATAATTTAAAACGGGCTGTGATACCAATTTCCAAAAGTGTAGCCACACTTTTGGAAATTGGTATCACAGCCCAGCAAGGGTTTTAAAATCCCAAAATGGCGTAGCCATTTTGGGAATTGGTATTAGTGCTGGCGATGGGGGCGAGATTCTGAGCGTTCAGAGGTGGAGGGCTGAGTCAGTTTTACTGTCGTTTTAACTAACTGTTTTTTCTGCGGGTGAGTTGGCGCTTTGCTTGAAGATATCGGTTTGCCGATCGCTCCACGATCGTCACGATCGCTGCGATCGCTCTGTTGATTCCGTCTCGGCTGATGCTTTTGCTGTCTGCCTACTTGGATGGGTTCGGGCTGGGCGCGGGGATCGGGCTCGAAGCCCTCAATAATTTCATGGGGTAGCGATCGCTTGATTAGTTTCTCAATATCGGCAAGAAATTTACGTTCGTCTACACATACCAAAGAAATCGCCTCACCTGAAGATCCCGCCCTTCCCGTACGTCCGATCCGATGCACGTAGTCCTCTGGCACATTCGGTAACTCATAGTTCACGACTTGGGGTAGTTCGCTAATATCTAAGCCTCGCGCGGCAATATCCGTAGCAACTAAAACTTGCAGACTGCCATCCTTAAATTTCCCTAGGGCTCGAGTACGGGCGGCTTGACTCTTATTCCCGTGAATCGCCATCGCCACAATATCATCTTGGTGCAATTGCTTGACTAGGCGATCGGCTCCATGTTTAGTACGGGTAAAGACCAATACTTGATACCAATTATTAGTCTGAATCAAATGGGTTAGCAATTCCCGTTTGCGATCTCGATCGACGGGGAAAATTCTTTGAGTCACTAAATCTGCGGTAGCATTTTGACTGGCGACTTCAACCATCACAGGGCGATCGAGCAGGGTGCTGGCAAAGGTTTTAATATCATGGGAAAAGGTTGCCGAAAACAACAGGTTTTGACGTTGTTTCGGTAATAGAGCCAAAATCCTTTTAATATCCCGAATAAAGCCCATATCTAACATGCGATCGGCTTCGTCTAAAACTAGGACTTCCACCTGCGAAAGGTCTAATCTGCCCTGCTGAACGTGATCTAGCAAACGCCCAGGGGTTGCTACCAAGATTTCAACCCCACCTCTAAGGCGATTGATTTGGGGATTGATATTTACGCCACCATAGATCGCCATCGAGGTAAGGGGCAAATGTCTACCATACATCCTTACGCTTTCTTCGACTTGGGCGGCAAGTTCGCGGGTAGGGGTGAGAATTAAAGCTCGAATGGGAATTTTCCCATTCGACGAACGTTTGACGCTCTTATTTGATAGTAGGTGCAAAATCGGTAGAGTGAATCCTGCGGTTTTGCCCGTTCCAGTTTGAGCACCTGCTAAAAGATCGCGACCTGACAGTACGACGGGGATCGCTTGCGATTGAATTGGTGTGGGCTGAGTATAGCCACGGGCAGCGACAGCACGCACGATTAGATCGGACAATCCTAATGCCAAGAATCCCTGCATTGAAGAGGAATTAAGTTCAGAAGATTTTTTCAGTACAGAAGATTTTGGTACTGGAGGGGCAATCGGAGAAGAAGACATAGAACTCCAAAAAAATTATCGGTCTGTCGCTGTTAGCGTTGCCATTTATTAGTCGTACCAAATCCTTAGAATCTTGTGACATTTCTAAGGAGTTAAAACCTTACCCAGAGGGATTTTAAAAATTCAGAAATTTTTGAAATTTTTGAATTTGGTGTCAGACGGATCGGAGACAGAAACTCAGAGACAGAAACGTAGTTGATGTGTCAACAGTATCAATGACTGGGAGCAGACACTGTAGATTTATATCTTAGCATTAGAAAAGAAAGATTGCTAGATAATCTTTCTTTTCTAAATCACTTCTAAATTGCTGTCGTCTCATGAAAATGGGTGTAGTCAAGATAGCGATGCCCATCCTTTGCCATATGAATAACATCCATAAAACGGCGATCGTACAGTAGATTGCGAGATGCATACATATGTCGCGCGTGAATCGTACCTTCAATCGTTTCATCAACCCCTGTCAGCGACACGAGGATCTGAGCGTGTAATCTTTCCATTGTTTCGTTGGTTATGCCATAGAGCGGACTGTTCTCATCAATGATATGCATTACAGTCCATGACAGTAAAAAGACAGGAGAATGATCGCGGACTAATTTAAGTTCGTGCAAGCGGCGCATTCTATGACCTTCAACGGTTATTTCGTCAATCATGAGGAAAACACTGAGTTTTGCCTCCAGAATGTTATTTCTCCTCTCATTGGCTGTGCGAAACATGAGTGTGGGGATGCCATTGTAGTCATGAATCGTGGCTACTCGGCTAAACATAACACGGGAGGAGGATTTCGCAAATCTCGTAAAGGCTATTCCTGTAATGACAGCAAATAACATCAAACTGGCAATGGACTCTAAGGTTACAATCAAATTTGCATAAAGAGTATGAGGGTTCATGACTCCATAGCCAATCGAAGCGAGGGTCTGAACGCTAAAGAAGAAAGCCTCTAAAAACCCAACTTTTTCAATACCTGCGATCGCATCAGCGTCGAGTAAATAAAGAACCGCAAACACTGTATTGAGGAAGATATCAAATCCCACAACGATCGCTACAAACCCCAGCCAAGGAATAGTTAACATGAGGTGATATGGATCGCGAAAATAAGAATACCAAGAGTTTCCACCGACGACCTGAAGCACTCCATCACGCTGTTCGAGTTTGATTAGAGGCGGATGGATTTTGCGTTTGATTCCCATATTAACTGACCCACCAATAGCTTTTCCTCATCATGGTAATATGGTCAGCACAATGCGCTCTTCCTAAAAGCAATCCTAAGAGCAATCCTAAGAGCAATATTTTAGAAATTAAGTAAGTAACGTCAGTTCGGGTTAAGCTGGCAAATTTTAAAAGCCCAAAAGCAAAAGCCTTGCTAAGCAAGGCTTTTGCTTTTGGGCTTTGAGGAAAGGGTTGCATAGCTCCCCCTTGCTCAAAGCCCGTTTTTAATTATGTCGAACTCACGTTAAGTAGTTCGGCATAATTAAAAAAACCAAAATTAGAGAGCATACTGACCGCGTAGCGTGCGGTACGCTCTCTAGTTTTGGTTTTTAATGCAAAGCGCTATAAATTACCCATTGAAAAATGATTCAAGTTCATACTTATCCCGATCTGATTGAAGGTCGTCTTGTTAGTCGCTACAAACGTTTTTTTGCGGATATCAAATTAGATAACGGCGAAGTTATCACCGCCCACTGTGCAAACACGGGACCAATGACAGGAGTTTGCCAGATCGGGAGTCCTGTCTTAGTTTCCTACCATCCCAGCCCTAAAAGGAAACTAGCCTATAGTTGGGAAGCCATTTATATCGATGAACAATGGGTCGGAGTCAATACTAGCCTTCCCAATCGTGTGATCGGGCATATGCTCGATCGCCATTTGCTCCCCGAATTAGAGCCTTACCATACAGTTAAGGGGGAGGTTACCTATGGCAAGGAAAAGAGTCGGATCGATTTTCTGTTGACTAATGGGGAAGATAATCCTCAAAGCCCCAATTCTCAAAGCCCCAATTCTCAAAGAACCAATCCTCACAGAACCTATGTGGAAGTTAAAAATTCAACGTGGTGTATTGGTAGTTTATCCCTATTCCCAGATACCGTGACGACGCGAGGACAAAAACACCTACGGGAACTGATGGCGATAATTACGGAAAATACTGCTGCTGCCTTAATTTTCTTTATTAATCGTGGAGATTGCGATCGCTTTGCGGCAGGAGCCCAAGCCGATCCCGAATATGCCAGACTCCTACAAGAAGCGATCGCTAAAGGTGTGAAAGTATTGCCCTGTCGATTTGCGATCGAACCAACCAAAATTACCTATCTGGGATTAGCATCCCTCGAAGTTTAGACTATAGCTACAGTCACTTAAGTCAGGAAATCAAACCCAATAGAGAGTGGCGGCGCTTCGCGCCGCCACTCTCTATTGGGTTTGATTTTTGTCCTAACATTACTGA
>NZ_LIRE01000225.1 GCF_001402795.1 Pseudanabaena sp. 'Roaring Creek' | reverse complement strand
AAATGATTTAGGACTGCTATATACATATTGAAAACCTCTATTGTTTCGCGATAAAAAAGTAGTTTGACTAGACACTATAAATTAGAAAATAATAATCTCACGATCATTCCACGATTTAGTTATAGCCTAAAGATTTACTGTATTAAGCACCATAACTCAATTTCAATCTAAGCTTGCAAATACTATATTTGCAGTCCATAGGAACTTCTATGTGTCTCGTTATACTTAGCAAATACTTGGCAAATACTTAGCGATCGCTATATAAAAAAGTTTACATATCCTATCTATCCTTGTTTACTTTGAAATGTTAGTATCATGAGGACTTCAAAAAGATTATATAAGCAATCAAATATCAATAATAGAGCCAAGTAAATATCTATTTGGTATTAATTATTGATCGCATTGCAGCGCGATCGCAACCACCTTGTTAGTTTGTATTGATTTGCTAACAGATTAAGCGGCAATATTTTTTTGGAGTCAATTAACCTATGAATTACCACAAAGCATAGAAATATGAAATTAGGTCATCAATTGCACAAGGCTATCAAAGTATCACTATCGGTTCTTGCATCCTTTGTTATAGCGGTGGGACTTTTATTGGGGGGATACAATGCTCCTGCAAATGCTGGGTACGATCCATTTATTGGGGAAATTATGACTACCGCTAACACCTACTGTCCTCAAGACTGGGCTGAAGCAGATGGTAGATCTCTTCCCGTTAATCAATATCAAGCTCTTTATGCACTGATCGGTAATACTTATGGAGGACAGGGATACACTACGTTTAATCTGCCAGATTTACGTAGTCGTGTAGCTGTTGGCTATGGTCAGGGCAATGGACTTTCTCGTTACCAACTCGGTCAGACTGGTGGGCAGGAAAATGTTGCCTTAGCTGTAACTGTGGCTAATGCTAAAGTTGCCGCTTCTACTGATGCATCAGCAGTTGCCGTTGTTAATAATGCGAAACTGCAACCAGCCGCAGTTTCACCCGTCCAGCCCTACTTAGCATTGCGCTATTGCATAGCCCTTAATGGCCTATTTCCTAGCCGTGACTAGCTCTGATGTCATTCCCTCATGAGGATTTGAGGCTTAGGGTTTCATAGATTTATGATCTTTGAGATCGGGCTATGAGCCTGATTCTCTTATCGCCTTTTGATTGGAACCTAAAAACATGAAATACAAAGTGAAATACAAAGACATAGAATTATGAAACTAGGCGATCGATTGCATCAAACTATCAGGCTGTTAATCTCGATTCTTGTCTGCTTTGCCGTGGTAGTTGGTTTGTCTTTGGGCGGATATACCGCTCCTGCCAATGCATCTTCCGACCCAGACATTGGAGAGATTATGCTCGTAGCCAATGATTTCTGCCCCAGAAATTGGGCTGAAGCCAATGGTCAAACGATGTCCATTAACCAAAACGCAGCTCTTTTCTCGCTGTTGGGTACAAACTATGGCGGTAACGGAAGTACTACATTTAATCTGCCCGATTTACGGAGCCGCATTCCCATCGGCTACGGTCAAGGACAGGGGCTTAATCGTTATGAACTTGGACAGCTTGGCGGTCAAGAAAATATCAGATTAAGTTTAGATTCTAGTAGTGCTAAGGCTGCTGCATCAGCAAATCCGTCAGCCGTTGCTGTCGTCAATAGTGCAAACTTGCAAACAGCATCAGTTTCAACCTTACAACCCTATTTAGCTTTACGGTATTGTATCGCCCTCCAAGGAAATTATCCTATGCGTTCATAGTATAGCTAACGTTAGTTCGGGATAATTTGAAATGGGCATTGAAAATTTGCCAGCTAAACCCTAACTGACATTAATTACAAACCAAAACCCGTAAAGTTGCGCCCCTACGGGACGCAACTTTACGGGTTTCCTCATAAGAGAGTGGCGGCGCAAAGCGCCGCCACTCTCTTATAGAAATTTAAGTCCTACTGCATTTAAAAGCCCATGACCTTCGCTACGCTAGTAATATCGGGGGCAATGCCCTTATGCAATTTGGATTCGGCACAGGCGATCGCTGTATCGGGATCCTTAATACCATTGCCAGTCAGTACGCACACAATCGTCGCTCCTGAAGGAATTTGATCGCTAATTTTTAGCAAGCCCGCTACTGAAGCGGCACTAGCAGGCTCGCAGAAAACACCCTCTTCCCCAGCTAAGAACTTGTAAGCCGCAAGAATTTCGACATCGGTGACGCTATGAAAAGCACCGCCGCTTTCTTCCCGCACTTTGAGTGCCTTTGCCCAGTTAGCAGGATTGCCGATTCTGATTGCTGTAGCGATCGTTTCGGGTTTATCAAAGACTTGTCCTGTTACTAAGGGAGCAGCTCCCGCAGCCTGAAATCCCATCATTCGCGGTAATTTGGCGGATTTTCCCGATGCATAATATTGGGAAAATCCCATCCAGTAGGCAGTAATATTACCAGCATTGCCCATCGGAATACATAACCAATCAGGGGCATCACCGATCGCTTCTACCAGTTCAAAGGCAGCCGTTTTTTGACCTTCAAGGCGATAGGGATTGACAGAGTTAACCAACGTAATCGGAAATTTTTCCGACATTTCTCGCACAATTTCGAGGGCTTGGTCAAAATTACCATCGATCGCAATTACTTCTGCGCCATAGATTAGGGCTTGACTCAACTTACCAAGGGCAATCTTGCCATCGGGAATTAAGACAAAAGCCTTTAATCCGCCACGTTTAGCATAGGCTGCTGCTGCTGCCGAAGTATTCCCCGTACTCGCACAAATTACCGCCTCCGAGCCAGATTCCTTAGCTTTAGAAATCGCCATCGTCATGCCGCGATCTTTAAAGCTGCCAGTGGGGTTGAGTCCGTCATACTTGAGCAGGACTTTGATATTGTGTCCTAATTTTTCGCTAAGGGCGATCGCGGGAATTAGGGGAGTATTGCCTTCATGCAAAGTGACAATTGGGGTTTGGTCTGTAACTGGCAAATAATCCGCATAGCGACATATAAGTCCTGGCCAGCCATTAGGAACCGTAGAGGCAGGGTAAAGATCGAGACGAGTATCAATCACGCTTTCTTCTATAAAATGCTTATAAACTATCGAATCTAGTTTAGCTCTATAACAAATACCAAAACTCAGATCTCAAAATCCAGACTGGGTTTGATTTGCAATGGCAAACAAGTATAAGCCTATATATTACTGCAAATAGTTGAAGCATTAATAGAAGTTTTTTTATACTAAAGCTCAAAATGGCATAGCCATTTTGAGCTTTGAAAACCCTTACT
>NZ_LIRE01000022.1 GCF_001402795.1 Pseudanabaena sp. 'Roaring Creek' | reverse complement strand
AAATGATTTAGGACTGCTATAGTAAATAGTTCAGTATAATTAAAAGCCAAAACTAGAGAGCGTACCGCCCGCCCCGCAGTCGCTACGCTCTTCTAGGTTTTAAGTTTACTTATGGTGGGCTACCTATACAGAACCATGGAAATATCAGACATTTCTGAAGTTATTGAAGATAATAATGAGGACGATGACGATCACCAAACGTCAGGGGATGAGAAAAAATCTCCTGATTCATCCGATCGCCATAAAGATGATCGCCATAAAGACAAACACAAGAACAAACTCAATAATTATGTAGCCATCACAGTGGTGATGTTTGTCACCTTTATGGGAGTGTGCAAGGTCAAAAGCGATAATGTGGTACAGGCGATGCAAAAAGCTCAAGCCGATCGCATTGACACTTGGTCATTTTATCAAGCACGTAATTTAAGGGCTGAGGTGGCGAAATCCACCGCTGCCCAGTTGAAATTGCAGTCTCTGTCCCAGCAACCTAAAATTCGGGCTGAGTATGACAAGGAAATTGCTAGGTATGAAGCATTAGCCGTCAAGCAAGATACCGAAAAAGAGAAATTGCAGAAACAAGCTCAAGATGCGGAAAAGCTCTACGATCAGTTGAATATTCATGACGATCAGTTCGATCTGTCCGAAGCTGCCTTTGCCCTAGCGATCGCCTTACTTGCCATGACCTCGCTCACCCAAAAAGGGTGGCTATACGGTGCGGCGATGATCCCCGCCGCCTTTGGGCTATTTATGGGGCTAGCGGGTTTACTAAACTGGGATACCCATCCAGAAGCACTAACGAAGCTTTTGTCAGATAATGTAATTAACCACAGTCATCAACAAGTTACAACTCGACCAGACGAACAATGGTTTCCCCATTTGTCTCCTAGCAAAAATCTATGAAAAACTTTATTCAAAACCTACTCCGCTACCCTCAATTTTTAGTGTTAATTATTGGCGGTGTTTTGTCAGTAGCGATCGCCCCAATCATTCCCTTGCTGAAAAAGCCCGTAACCGCGATCGCGATGATTGCGGCGATCGTCAGTGGATTTATTGGCGTATCCCTAGTCTTAAGAGCAATGCTAGGACTAGACATCGCTTAGCATAGTCTCATGGCAGATCTTGATTGGGACTAATTTTCTTTCATTAATAACCCGCAGCTAAGCAATCTCACAGCAATATGTTGGGTGAAGAAAAAATATGTTAGAGATAATAATCGTTCTATTAATAGGTATAGCACCGCCAATCCTATCCCTATGGATACTTCATCGCACTCAATCGCACTATCGCCAAATAAATTTGGCGATCGCAACTCCCCTAGCCCTCAAGCTCAAAGCATTGCCCCCCGCCGATCTGACCTACATTGATGGGTTTGGCTATGCGATCGGTAAAGTTAGCTGTAAATACAATGCTCGATCTGCATATCTTCGTTGTGCTGTCAATCCTAGTGGGTCTTGCCAAGATTGTTGCTATTACGACAGTCTATAATTGAAACTCCTCAGATATCATTTCAAATCTGCCTATCAAAGTACAAATTTATGGCTACTACTAGAAGAGTCGCGCGAGTCGCCGAATTAATTAAGCGGGAAGTCAGCAATATGCTGCTCAAAGATATTAAAGACGATCGCGTTGGTATGGGCATGGTTAGTGTTACCGATGCCGAACTATCGGGCGATCTCCAACATGTGAAAATCTTTGTCAGTATCTATGGTACTGAAGAAGCAAGACAACAAACAATGGAAGCTTTGGCTTCCGCAACTGGCTTTATTAAACGTGAAGTGGGTCAAAGGCTTGCCTTACGTCGCGTTCCTGAGATAGTCTTCCATGAAGACCGCTCCTTTGAACGGGGTGTTAAAGTCCTATCTCTTATCAATCAACTTAGCCGAGAACGCGAAGAAAAGGAGTCAACCCCAAGTGATTGAGTTGATTAAGGCGGGTGGGTTAGTTATGTATCCCCTCATGCTTCTATCCGTATTTACTTTGGCTGGGATCATGGAACGCCTAATCTTTTGGTTTGGCATTCTGAGACAGGAGAAAAAAACTGCCGAAAATATTTTAACGATCGCTCGGCAAGATCTCAAACTCGCTGCGGTAGCGGCGGAGCAATCCTTAAAAGTGCCTGTAGCCCGATTTCTCTACGCGCCCTTAGCCCTAGAAGATCCCGATCCTGAGTTATTTCGCCTTGCCCTTGAGAGTACCGCCGATGAGGAGTTAGCGGGAATGCTCAAGGGTGAAAAACTGCTAGAAGCCTCGATTACCCTAGCACCCTTATTAGGGCTATTAGGAACGATTACGGGACTAATTGTTTCCTTTGGGTCTCTAAAAATTGGCGACGTGGCTGCCAATACAAAATCAGGTTCCTTAACCCAAGGGATCGGCGAAGCCCTGATTACAACGGCAACGGGATTGATCATTGCAATTTTTGCTTCCGCATTTCACCGCTTGTTCTTAGCATTTCAAGATCAACAAAGTAAGCTATTTATAAAATTTGGGAACCAGTTAGAGCTAATCTACCGCCAACATTGGCAGCAGCAATCGCGACTGTAGCAAAAAGGTTCGCTACGCGAACCTTTTTGCTAGGGATTGGTCGGTGATGCCATTTTGAGTAATAGCTCGGAGTCGAGGAGAAAAACCGTTTGCGGCTCGGATTTTTTGATAGGGACTTGCATGATGTGGCTAGAAATGCCGAGGGAATCGCGATCGCGATATTCGGGTGTTATTGCCTGCAAGGTATGGACGGGGACATCTGCCACATTGGGCAAAGAGGCGATCGTAATACCATACAAACTATTTTTGCCCGTAAAAATCACTAAAAAACCCTTGGAAATATTAGTTTCCGTAGCATAGATCTGCTTATATAAATCGATAACTAAAACTTCATGATCCTCATAGGTGGTTATTCCCAAAAGCTTGTTACCGCTACGATGGATAGTCGGCAAGGGAATAATTTTCACCACGCTATCCAGCCCTAACGCTAAATTGAGATTTCCCATTGAGAAAATTAAAAATTTAAGCTTTTCTTCTTTTTTCTTATTGCTGAGCATAGTATTTGGTTGAGGATTGGGATTTTAGAGCTAGGAACCGAATTGCTAGACTGTTTTCTCTAATGGTGCATCCAAGGGCTTCTCCACGGTTAGCCTTTGAATAGTTTTAATTAATTCTTGTTCAAGATAGGGTTTGGTGAGATACCCTGAAGCCCCCAGCATCTGAGCAACGCCGCGATGCTTAGATCCACTGCGGGAAGTTAGCATGATGATCGGCATATTTTGATAGCGGCTATCTTTGTGACAGGCAGCTAAAAACTCAAATCCATTCATATTGGGCATTTCCACGTCGCACAATACAGCCTGAATTTCCGCATGTCTTCCTAGCTGATCGATCGCATCGCGTCCATCGTTGGCTTGGATTACCTGATAGCCAAATTTGGTTAAGGTGAGATCGAGGGATTGGCGAGCCGTGAGGGAGTCATCCACAATGAGAATGGTTTTCCTCTGGAGTACATTTGGTCTCGCTTTTAAGGCTGGTGGCTCGAGGGTTTGCTCGCTGGTCAATGGCAACAAGGCAACGGACGCTTTTGCAGGAGTCAGGATATCAAGTAAAGCCGAACTATCAATGACTGGGACAAGTGTACCGTCTCCCAATACTGTACAGCCGTATAGATAGGGCGGTGGCGCGATCGCTTTACCAAAAGGTTTAATCGCTAATTCCTGCTCGTTTAAGACGCGATCGATCGGCAAAGCGACAATCTCCACATCGTCGGAAAATAGTAATAATGTGATCTGATTTTCATCGGTGAAAGTCTCAGTATTAAATATATCTAGGGATTTCTTAGGTAATGGATATCCATCCGCAAAGATAGACACAGGATAGAGGGGAATCAACCGATCCTCAAAACGATAAAACTCTCTACCTTGAATAATTTGAATTTCATCGGGATCGATAATCACAATCCCTAGTAGGGTGTCAATGGGGATTGAGAGCAAGCGATCTTCAATGCTGAAGATCAACAACTTGGCAATACTGAGGGTAAGCGGCAATTTAATCGTAAAGGTTGTACCTTGACCGACCTCAGATTTAATGTCAATGGATCCTTTGAGACTACGAACTTGCTCATAGACCGTCGCTAATCCCATGCCTCGCCCCGACAGTTCGGAAACCGTATCTGCGGTCGAAAAACTGGGAGCAAACAGGAATTGATAGGTTTCTTCGTTGGAAATCAAATTTGCTTTTTCAAAATCCAATAGCCCTGCTTCAATCGCCTTAGCCTTGATATTGGCAGGGTTAATGCCCTGACCGTCATCTTTAACTTCGATATAGGTTTGGTTACCGCGATAATAGGCTCGAATTTCAATGGTGGCAATGAGGGGCTTGCCGAGATCGATCCGTTTTTGGGTCGGTTCTGTACCATGATCGAAGGCATTGCGCACGAGATGCACAAAGGGGTCGTAAAGCTTTTCGAGGATGGATTTATCAACTAACGTCCCCGTTCCCAATAGTTTGAGGTTGACTTGTTTATTATATTTATTGGACATCTCTCGCACCATGCGGGGCAGGCTACTGAGGATATCGCCCAAGGGCAACATTCTTGCCCAGAGTAGGTCATACCGCAACTGCTTTAAGATTTGTTGTTTACGCCGTTGGGTTTGCTGCGTTTGCTGCATGAGCATAGCCATGTCGCGCATCCCTTCATCCATCTGCGCAATATCTTCGAGAGCTTCTTGGATAAAACCATGCAAACGGTTGTAAGAATCCATTTGCAATGGATCGAAATCAGCTAATAAATCAATGGATGTTTGGGGTTGAGATGAAGTATGTATTTCTTGAGTCGTGACCTGTTTTCGTTGAGTTTTGTCAAGCCAATTCTGAAGATTTTTGGAAAGAAGCTCGAAGTTTTTAAATTGTTTCTGAATACGGGCAATCTTGGAATGTAACTGCTGATTTTGAAGATGCGAAGCATTCTCTTGAGTCACTAATTCGCTGGAGACGTTATTTAGGCGATCTAGTCTCGGTAAATCGACCCGTATGGTTTCAGAGATATAGGGAGCGGCATTTCTTTGAGAATTAATCGTATTTTGGGGAATAGCAATATTCGCTGTAGATTTCTGTGGTGGCACAGGCATAGCCGATTTCTGCGGGGATACGACTGGCTTTGCTGGTTTCTGTGCTGATGGGGCTGGGTTTGCGGGTTTAACCTGCTTTGGTTCGGCTAATACTGACTCTTTTTGATTGAAGAAATCTTGTAAATCTTCTAATGTTTGCTCATCGTCGAAATGCTCAACTGTATTTGCATTTAACGGTTCATTTTCGCTAGCATCTAAATGGGGGATAAAAATATCAAAGTTCTGATCGATTTGATCGAGATCTAGAGCGTCAAAGTTTTCAAATTCGTGAGGTTCTTCTGGGGGCTCAAAACTTAATTCTGAGGAAATATCATTTAAATCCTCAAAACTTGACGTTTCCCCAAAATCCTCTATATCCATTTCTGGAAATAGAGTAGGCTGTCCATCAACATCTTCAAAATTTAGCTTCGATAGGAATTCGGGCTGACCATCTAATCCTATGAATGAAATATCGTCGATTTGCTGTTCTAGGGATTGAAACCAATGTTCGGGATCGTTCGCATCTTCATTTAAATTTTCGCTTAAATGGAGATTTAAGTTTTCGCTTAAATCTCCATTTAAGTTTTCACTAAAAATTATCGATTCAGCATGATCTAGATCGGATTGCGCAAGGGTAATCAGCTCTCGACTTGGTTGACCGCCTTGGGTGCGATCGCCTGCTAAAACTGCCGCGCGAGCTGCTTCAAAATTGGCAACTGCAACCTTACCCACTAAAACAGGATGTTCGGGGTTATGTTCTAGAGCTTGGAGAGTGGCTTGGGCGATCGCTTTAAAGCCCGATAAATTCAATAATTCCCCAATGCCATTAAATACCTCTATTTGGGCGCGAATTTCGCCCTTTACGGGTACACCTTCAGGGTTGGCGAGGACATTTTGGAGGCGTAAGATGCCTTGTTGCACATCTCCTTCAAAGACGATTTGCACGATATCTACACCCAGCTCGGCTGCCGTTGGCAATTCAACCTCTTCGTCAGTATTACCTAGGTATAGTTTTAATACTTCAAACACTGGCTCCGCAGCAGCGATCGCTGATTCCGCCTCATAATGCCCCAATTGCAGTTGATCCATGAGTGGCAGGCGCAAACAATCATAGGCTTGTAGCAGCAAACCCTCGACATCTTGATCGATTTCGCCTTCAAAGCGGTAAAGAGATCGAAAGACATCTTCTAATTGATGGGCGATCGTTTTAATTCCCTCAAAATTAAGGCTTGCCGCACCACCCTTAATCGAATGAGCCGCTCGCATAATTGCATGAACATTGGCGGTACTCCGATCCTCACGTAGAGAGAGCAAACCAGTTTCAATCGTCTGCAAAAATTCAGGTGCTTCTTGCTTAAAAAATTGATAGGCTTGATCATGAATTTCTGTGTCTGAACTGTACATGGTTGCTGTGTTGCTTCTCTTCAATGGGTTAGCTGACTTTAAACTGCGCTACACTGACCTGCAATTCCTCAGCAACCTGTAGCAGATCGCTAAAGGAATCATTCAGGACTTGAACATAGCTAGAATTGGAATTAGCGATCGTGGCAACGTTTTGGATAGTTTGGCTTGCCTCATCTGAAGTTTGTGATTGCAGAGAAGCGGTTTGCGTAATTTCTCTCACTAGTTGGTTGACGATCTGGCTGGAACTAGCAATGTCAGAGAGTTTTTGACGGGTTTCTTCCACCAGTTGGGAACCACTGTTTACCTGTCTTGTCCCCAAGGACATAGTCTTGATGAGGTCGTTAACTTGGGCTTGAATTTCTTCGATCAGTTGGCGAATTTCTGTAGTTGCTTTTGCCGAACGTTGAGCCAGCGCTCGCACCTCGTTGGCTACTACCCCAAATCCTTCTCCTTCCTCCCCTGCTCTTGCCGCCTCAATGGAAGCATTGAGCGCCAACATATTAGTTTGGTTGGCAAAGCCGCTAATCAGCTTCACAACCTTGGAGATCTTCTGTGAGGCTTCTCCTAGCTGTTGCACTTTTTTGGCTGTTTCGGCAACGGTGTCCCGAATGACGGTAAAACTTTCAACGGTAGTATTCATCGCAGTATCGCCTTCCGCGAGAGCCTGATTCGTCGATTTTACCTGTGCTTCAGCTTGGGATGCTTGCATTGCCACCTTGGTGATGGAGTTGCTAAGCAGTTGAATGCGTTCGAGGGTTTGGGCGATCGCCAATACCTGCTCTGAGGCTCCATGGGATACATTTTGGATGATTGCTTGGTTGCGATCGACGTTGTGAGATACCGATTGTGATGCCGACTGCACGGCTAGTACGAGTTTGCGTAGACTGCTAATTGTGGAATTATAAAAGTCAGCGATCGTGCCAATTTCATCCTCCGTAACCTTTGCGCGAATAGTTAAGTCCCCACGACTGATTGGATCGACCTCAATTAGTAGTTCTAAGGCTCGTTTTTGCAGGAATTCTTTAGCCTGACGTTGTTCCTGAATACGCAGTTCTGCTTCAGTACGAGCCGTCTCCTGCCGAGCTTCGGCAATGCGTTCCGATTCTAGTTGTTTTTCCGTAATCAAAACTTCTAGTTGCTCAGCCATCTTATTAAGCTCTTGCGACAAGGTACCGATCTCATCACGCCGCTCGCTATCTGTTAAACGTTCGCCCATTTCCCCCCGCCCGATCTTTTGCGTAAAGCCCGATAAGCGGCGTAAGGGACTGGAAAAAGAAACGGCGATCGCCAAACCCAGCGCACCTGCCACTACGATCGAGATTGCGGCAATCCCATAGCCCTCAATGGACAATTTGGCTAAAAGCTCTTGAATTTCGGTAAAGGGACGCGCTACCGCCGCAATGCCTATGGGTTTAGCATTGGGGTCAATTAACTTTCGATGGTCGTAAAGAGGGCTATAGAATGCCGTCTCATTTATACCTGCAACGTTAGTTTCACCGATATAATCCTGCCCTTGCTGAAGTACAATCTCCGACACTTCACGGGCGGCGCGAGTGCCGATCGCTCTAGTATTGTCAAGATTTTTCGTATTTACGTTAACGTAGGGGGTATTGGTGCTAATGCGCCAATCCTGAGCAAAGATCGATGCAATTGGAATGTTGTATCGTTTAGAGAACTTATCGACAATGCCATAGTTGCGATTGAGTAAAGTTCCCACTACTGCCGTGCCAACTATACGACCTTTAATCTTGATCGGATATACTGCCATGCTCACCAATCCAGACTTGCCCTGCTCAACGTTATAGTTTCCTTCTGGGGCTGGTTGCTTAGGTTCTGGTAGCCCCTGAATGGGCTGGGGACGCAAGCCGATATTGGCGGGTTTCTCCAAGCCGAGAGTTTGCAAGTCCTTGGATTTGAGCAATTCGATCCCATACATGGGCTTGCCTGTAGCGATCGCATCTTTGACAATGGGAAGATCCGCCAAATTACTACCCGTGGGAACGACTCCCGATTTGTAGGATTGAACTATTAGCTCTGAGCCGCTGGGCGCAAGTGGCGGAAACTTAGAAAAATCTTCATCAAGAACGAGGATATTACCTTCAATACTACGTCCGAGATTATCAGTAATTAACTTAACATGCTTGATTGACTCTGGATCTTTACCTTCACTACTAATCTGTAAAAGGGATGGGAGACTAGCCCGTTTAGCGGCGAGTTCTTGCGGATCGCTCACATTTAAATTACTGTCTTCAATCGCTTTGGCGATCGTTTCTGCATCCTGTTTGCTTTCAGAATTCGTCCACATTACGTACTCCGACACAAAAAACGAACCTTTTTCCTTTAGGGAAGTTCGTAAATCTTTGAGAGCAGATTGTTCTGATGAGCTAACTAGGGTTTGAGTCACAATTAATACAGGCAGACCCGAAGCTAGTAATAGGACAATTGATAATTTCCATCTTACGCCCAAGTTATTCCATGCTTGGGCTGGCAATTTCCAGAAAGGGACTTGAGGCTGAGGTATGGGTTCCTTGACTTTAATCGCAGTGATCGATCTTGATTGGGTTGGGATCGTTTTTGCAGTGGGATCGGATGGGGGAATATCGGGCTTGTCTTTTAACAACATAATGCTAGCTCTGGGACGATATATTGATTGGGTGAAAACTTGGAAATCTCAGTTTAATTTTCTATTTAATTTTCTATTTAATTTTCTATTTGAATTTCTATTTGACTCTCTGAGGAATGAGAATCAGCATCTTTTATCTCCATTCCTTTAATTTAATAATTGATGATTATTAATTATTAATTATTAATTATTAATTAAGTAGGCTTAATCAAACACAAAACCCTAAAACCTGCGGCGCAGCGTGCGCCGCAGGTTTTAG
>NZ_LIRE01000224.1 GCF_001402795.1 Pseudanabaena sp. 'Roaring Creek' | reverse complement strand
TTACAGCGCTTTACGCTCAAACCCAAACCAAGAAAATTTTTGAAAGCGTTGCTTCGCAACGCTTTCAAAAATTTTCTTGTGGTTCGTTTGATCGATAATTGCTGTAAGTTTATTTATACTTAGCTAAGTAGCTAGGCGCAATTAAATATAAAAAACCAAAATCTGTAGCGCACGCTGCGCGTGCGCTACAGATTTTGATTATGGGTTTAATACCAATTCCCAAAATGGCGTTGCCATTTTGGGAATTGGTATTAAATGTTTATGTAAAAATCGCGCCACCCTGTAAGCGTTGATAATGCATCTCAAATTCTGCTTTGAGGAGGGGGAAATTTTCTAAGGTTGCATCTTTTTTAATAATTCTTTCGGCGGCTTCGCGGGCAATTTGAAAGATCTCCTGACGGGCGGCTTCATCGGGCAAGCGATCTTCAATGGAGAAACTAGAATGTCCTGATTGCTCCGTTCCTTCATCTTTTCCTTTGCCCCGCATTTGGAAGTCTCGCTCAGCAATAAAAAAACCATCCTGTGACTGTTCGAGAACTTGCAATCGCTCCTGTGCTGTTTGCGTTTTGGCACTGCTCAATAGTAGACAGTAGGATTGGGAACTGCCGCGCCCAACCCGACCGCGCAATTGGTGAAGCTGGGCTAGACCAAAGCGATCGGCATGTTCGATTAGCATGACCGAGGCATTAGGAATATCTACGCCAACTTCAATCACCGTAGTGGCAACGAGAATCTGGGTTTCCCCACGACGAAAGATATTAATAGCTTCATCTTTTTCGGCGGAGGACATTTGACCATGCAATAATCCAATTTGGAAGTTGGGGAAAACTACATTTTGCAGATGCTCCCTTTCTTGAATTGCGGCTTTAATCTCTTCCATCTTTTCTGACTCCTCCACTAGAGGCAAGACAATGTAGATCTGGCGACCCTGAGCGATTTCGCGACGAATTAAATCATAGGCATCTTTACGCTGGGAAGGTTTGAGAATGACGGTTTGAATTGGTTTGCGTCCTGGAGGAAGTTCGTCAATGATGCTCACTTCGATTTCCGAGTTAGTGAGATAGAGCGTCCGAGGAATTGGCGTTGCGGTCATAATTAGTACGTGGGGATCTTCACCTTTTTGCAGCAGACGCGATCGCTGATCTCTGCCAAAGCGGTGTTGCTCGTCAATGACGGCTAATCCCAACCGCGCAAAATTTACCCCATCTTGGATTAAAGCATGGGTGCCAATGACGAGGGGCAGTTCTCCTGTTTCTAACTGGCGTAAAATTTCTCGACGTTTCGCTGTTTTGGTGGAGCCAGTCAAGATTTCCACGGGTAAATTGAGCTGCATAAACCATTCCACGATCTTGCGATAATGCTGCTCTGTCAATACTTCCGTAGGAGCCATGAGTGCGGTTTGGTAACCTGCCTCGATCGCCGTTAGTAGTGCATATACCGCTACGATCGTCTTGCCCGAACCCACATCCCCTTGCACCAATCGGTTCATGGGGGTTTGTCCCTGTAAATCGGCACGGATTTCGGCTACAACCCGTTTTTGCGCATTGGTTAGCTCAAAGGGCAGAAGCTTTTCGAGCTGGTCGATCGCTTGACTTTTAGGAACAAAATGAATTGCCTTTTGCTGCTGGCGGCGATAGAGCGACACAAGGCGACGATAGAAATATTTGTCAAAGGTGAGGCGAATGACGGCTTGTTCGAGGGTGGCACTACTATCGGGGTAATGTACTTGGGCGATCGCATCGGGCAGACGGATCATTTGGTAATCGCGCAAAAGGCGATCGGGCATCGGATCGATAATTTGCGAAACTGCGGGCAAACATTGTACGACTAGACTGCGGATCGCTTCAGGGGTAACGCCTTCGGTGAGGGGATATACGGGAACGACCCGACCTACGGTCTTTGATTGGATTGTATCTTGAGTATGTTCGAGAACCTCGACTTCATAGTTCTCTAAAGTCAAACCATATTTACTCTGTTTTACTACACCAGATGCAGCGATCGTACAACCTTGGGGATAAAGCCTCTTTTGAATTTCTTGCCAACCACGATTGCTATACCGTTTACCCGTCCAAAAGCGACTGAGTTTAATCTGCCCCGTGCGATCGCGCAGAATAATTTCCACAATTGTGAGGTTAGGATTTTTGGGACTGGTAAAACAGCCAAATTTTTTAACCGTACCAATAACTGTTACCGTATCGCCATTCTTCAGATCGCTAATCGGTATTTGTCGAGCATAGTCAATATGATCGCGGGGATAGTAACTAAGGACATCGCGAACATTATGCAGGTCGAGCAATTGAAATCTTATTGCTAAAGACGAACCGATGCCCTCAAGATCCTTTATTTCGGTGTCGGGGGTTATTTTTTTAGTAGATTTTGGCTCTGTGGCGGTAATTGCTTCGATTTTTGGTTTCTTTTGGGGTTTAGTTATACCCGCTAAGGCACTAGTTTCCGCAATCTCGCGGCGACGAACTTCGTATAATAAGCGTCTTGTCTCAGCAATAAGATGTTGGCGACGCGATAGGGTTAAGTCGTTATACTGAGCGTATTGATTGGCTAAGGTTTGTGCCTGCAAGCGATCGCTCATTTCCCAGTTTTCAGGCAAATCCTCCCGCAAGTTTACATGCAAAAAATCCGCAAACAAAAATTGCTTTCCCTGTAAATTTGAGAAGCCCCTTTCTGCCTCTACACTCAAGGCCTGTTGTAAACGATTGATATCAATTGGCACGAGCTAGATTTTAAGTAAGAGTTTTTGAGCAATCATTGTTAATTCTGTCGTTAATTCCTATATTGCCACATATCGTAATGTCCAATCCTCTTGGCATAATCCTATTAGCGATCGCATCTCGATCTAAGCCCACCTTGAATCTATTACGCTAAAATCTCGATATATCTAAGAATCAAAATCAATGACACAAGCAATTGCGCCGCCTTTAAATCTATACGAAAGCGATCTCGATCTATGGCTAGAGACTACGATCGCACAATTAAAAGTGGGTGATTTCTACAATCTTGATATAGAAAATTTAATAGAGGAGTTAGAAGGCTTGTCTGGCAGTAACAAACGTGAGGTCGAGACTCGCCTCAAAAGGTTAATCGAACATATCCTGAAACGGTGCTACGTAGGTATGCCAGATTGTTATCGGGGCTGGCTGTTAACAATCTTCGAGCAACGAGATGAGCTAAAAACTCTTCTAAGACAATCACCAAGCCTTAAGCGTCACTTCGTGAAAATGTTTGATGATTGCTTTGAGACCTCTTTAAAGCGGATTAGAATGGAATACCCTGACTGCCAATTCCCCGATACATGGCAATTTGAGCGTGATATCGATACGATGCTAAATGCTAGTTTTTGGGAATGAGTATTTATTTTTTCCTTAGCTTCCGCCAAATATATTTGCACGTAAAACCCAAGAAGCGAAGCATCAACCTTCGCTTCTTGGGTTTTAATTAATCCTGTTATATTTAAGCTGTATTTTTTCACTGGATAAGGTCAAGGTGTTGCCCTCAAAAGTTATTTTTAACGGTTGCCCTCCTTCGATTAAAAGGCGATTGCCTTCAATTATTTCCCATTTTTTTACATCACTAGAGCTTTCCCAAGATTCTAGTTTTCCGATTTTCGTATAGATAACTTTACCGTCAGAGAGAAATTCTAAAGATACGTTTGGGTTTTTCTGGTCTTGCCACTTTCCGATCAGTTTATTTTTGCGCCACAACTAGCTAAGATCGCCGCCACTAACGCGATCGCAAAATATCTACGCTTCATATAAATATCCTAATTTTGCACTAGATTTTATCGCTTTTAGGTGGCAACTCATAGGGCTCAATCCCATTTTGTTTAAGTAATGTCTCAAAATAATCACGCTCACGACGGATCTCGTCGTCCAAAGCAAATCCCTCACCCAAAACTACTAAATCTCGCTCTAATTGGCTATTTCTTTGAGACAGTCGCCTATTACGCTCTTGCTCAGTGATAACAACCCCAAAAGCATCATCAAACCTACGTTCTAGGCTCTCTATGATAAGAGCCATGCAAAGAGATAAGGCTTTTTTATTGCCTCGGTAAGATTGCCATAGCTAATAAGCCCCAACAATTTCTAAAGGCAATGAGTTAAAACGGCTTTGACCTCGTTTATTGCCTTCAGATTCGATCTCAATCTGTTCAGGTTCAAAAACCGAATCCGTATAACCTTCTCCTAGTAATGTTTTAAGGGCATTTGATCGCAAAAAAAATCGAATACGTTTCTACCTGATAATCCGACCGATTCAGACGCTTGGATCTGAGACATCCGATAACTACCATCAGGCAACATAAAAGCATCAACAGTTAACGCCCCGATCACCACAGTAGCGCGGATCGCTTTGATTGATTCACTCACTCAAAACACCTTTTTCATTAAGTCAAAATTTCATCGTAAAACAGTCCTGTTGTAAAGTTACGAGTGCCTTTTTGGGGAAGCTTGAGCAATCGGCATAAAAATTTATGATCTACAAATCGGCTATTTAGGTTATGATCGGTAACTGTCGCGAATTGTATTAAATTTTTAGACTTATACCTCTACATCACCTGATAGAACCGCAATGGCTAAGAAAAGCATGATCGAGCGCGAAAAAAAGCGCGCTAAGTTAGTTGAAAAGTATGCAGCTAAGCTCGAAGCACTTAAAGAAAAGTTTGCCAGCCCCGAACTGACACAACAACAAAAAGTTGCCGTACACCGTGAAATTCAACAAATTCCTCGTAACGCCAACCCTACCCGTCATCGCAATCGTTGCTGGGCGACTGGTCGTCCCCGTGGCTATTACAAAGATTTCGGTCTATGCCGCAACGTTTTGCGTGAGATGGCTCACCAAGGTCTATTGCCAGGCGTAGTTAAATCGAGCTGGTAGTTTAGATTGCAATAAAAATTGCAATAAAAAAAGGAGATGTCTCTAGAGACATCTCCTTTTTTTATTGCAATCCTGCCCAGACTATGAAAGGATTATGAAAGATTTAACCACTTTCCGTAAATGATGTCTGTAAAGCCTGAATCACAAACTCAAGAGTCATCTCAAGATCAAGTAACAAATACATCGTCTGTCGATGGATCGGCACAAGCATCAACCCAAACCGAGCATTGGCAAATTGTTACGACTACTTTCATTACCGTCTTCTTGGCAGAAATAGGGGATAAGACGCAGCTCGGCATTTTGGTGATCTCGGCTCAGTCCCATCAGCCTTGGATTGTGTTTGCGGGTGCGGCGATCGCTTTAGTTTCCACGAGCCTATTAGGAGTCCTCGCTGGTAAATGGTTAGCTAAAACCTTCTCGCCTAGCCTGTTAAACACCTTAGCTGGCTTAAGTTTTCTGATTTTGTCGATTAGCCTACTCTGGGAAGCGATCGCCTGAGCAAGGCGATCTCCTAAAAACCTGAATCACCGCGGATGACAGTATTTTCTAACAGTATTTTTTATAGGAATTGAATATGGATTGGCAGTTATTATTTTTGAGTTTTGGCACAATTTTTTTATCGGAATTGGGCGACAAAAGCCAACTCGCTACCCTGAGCTTGAGCGGCAGTTCGGCAGCCCCTAAGTATGTATTTATCGGCTCCGCAGCCGCTTTGCTGGTGGCAAGTTCTCTAGGAGTGTGGCTCGGCGATAGTATTTCTATTCTTGCTCCTACGAGATTGCTTAAAGCGATCGGTGCGGCTTTGTTTGCTTTTATGGCAATGCGATTATTTATGTCTGACTCCAGCGAACATTAAGTTTTCCCTAGCAATTTTATGTATTATCAAACACAGAATATCTGCAACTACTCACCTTAAATAGAGGTAGTTATGTATACAGTATACAAATGCTAGTTACCAGTCACTCTCTATTCAAACGGTTTTGGTATCCTGTAATACCTATGTCTTTGTTGGCGGAGGAACAGCCTAAAAGCTTTCAACTGCTCGGACAAAAAATTGTTCTGTGGATTGACGCAGAGGGAAAGCCTGCGGCGGCACTCGATCGCTGTTGCCATCGCTCCGCTCATCTCTCGCTCGGTAGCGTTAAGCAGGGGGCGATCGCCTGCGCCTATCACGGATGGCAATACGATCGCTCTGGTAGTTGCTTGCTTGTACCGCAACTACCAACTGATACCCCTATCCCTAAAAATTACCGCATTCATACCTTTGCCTGCGAAGAACGGTATGGCTATGTATGGGTATGTATGGGAGATCCCATAAACCAAATTGCCGAAATTCCCGAAGCTAGCGATCCCCAATTCCGCTTAATACCAGAGTTCTATGAAGTATGGAACTGTGCAGGGCTGAGGGTTATGGAAAATGAAATGGATTTAGCCCATCCAACTTTTGTGCATACTACGACCTTTGGCAGTGCCGATCATCCCATTCCCGAAGAGTTAGAGATTACCGAAACCGACTATGGACTCAGAGCTACAGCGGTTTTGGGTGTGGTTAATCCTAAATCGCAACAAAAGAATTTAAAAATGGATAGCGACATCACCCATCGGCAATTGGAGATGGATTGGTTTATGCCTTTTACCTGCAAGTTGCGGATTAATTATCCCAATGGACTAGTTCATATCATCGTCAATACCGCTACTCCTATCGATGACAAGTCCTCTCAGATTGTCCAATTTTGCCTGCGTAACGATACTGAAGAACAAACTAAAGCTGCCGATGCGATCGCCTTTGATCGGCAAGTGACCCTAGAGGACAAAGCGATCCTCGAAACGACGGATTATGATGTGCCTCTCGATGCGAAATTTGAGCAGCATATGATGACCGATCGCCCAGGTTTGTTGATGCGCCGCAAACTAGCCGCCATGCTTACTCCCTAGTGAAGGATTAGAGTTGCGGCGCGAAGCGCCGCAACTCTAATCCTTAGCTTATCAACTCCCACGATAGGTGCTGTACGCCCAAGGTGATACTAGTAAAGGTACATGATAGCGATCGCTAATGTGGGCAATGCCAAAACGGATCGGCACGCGACTTAAAAAGGCTGGCTGGGTTTGATTTGTCTGGAAACTTGCAAAATAGTCACTCACATTAAACCAAACCTCGTAGATCCCGACCTGCATCTCTGATGCATTTAGTAATAGCTCGTCGGTTCTACCATCTTGATTGGTGTATAGGGTTTTTAATAGCGTTTTTTGTTCGTCGCTAGCGATCGCCCACAGTTCAATCCGCATATTTTTAGCAGGGCAGCCATGAACTGTATCGAGAACGTGAGTTGAGACTTTCCCAGACATGATTTAACCAATACCTAATATTAATAAATTAACAAAGAATTATTAACGAATAATAAATAAATTATAAATAATTAACAAATATTTTGTGACTAGAAAAGCAGTAGGGTTGTAGTTGCGATTTCGCCACACATTATAGCTACTGCCAACTGTATCAAGACATAAAACCCAAAATCATGTTGTCGCGCGGAGCGCGACAACATGATTTTGGGTTTTAATTTTGTCCTGATAAGACTGGCGATAGCCATACTAAAGCAATACTATGGAAAATCCTACTTCACATTTGCATACTGTATACAATAAACTAAAACTCAGGATAAGCATTACCCAAGGTCATTTATCCTCTTAAACCCATAATTTTTAGCCTATCTTTATGACAGTATCCAACGGGACAAGACATGTATTTATCTGTGGTTCGGCACTGCGCGGACAACCAGATCATGGCAATTTACAGAACGCGAAATTTATACGTGCGGCAAATACTCAGTCACGTTATCGCCTTCATGCCGCAGGAGATGCATGGCATCCTGCAATTTACGAAGTTGAAACAGGAGGAATTTCTATTTCTGGGGAAGTTTATGAGATGCGTGACGATGAATTTGAATATCTTGCCCAGAACGAACCACCCCATATGTATCCTACGGACGTTTATCTTGAGGATGGCGAGGTTCTTACCGCCTTCTTCTATCCTCAAGAATTAATTGAAAAATTCAATTGGATTGATATTTCTCACCTTGGCGGTTGGGCAGCCTATAAAAGAACTTTAGTTACGGCTTAGTACCTCAACCTGCGGCGCACGCTGTGCGTGCGCCGCAGGTTTTAGGGTTCTATATTTAATAACATTTTTTGAATTGTTGCCACTAGCTGACGAAATTTGACAGGCTTCGCAACATAATCATTTGCTCCTGCTTCCAGACATTTTTGGCGATCGCTTGCCATAGCTAGAGCAGTCATCGCAATAATGGGAATATTCTGCAAGCTTGGATCGAGACGAATTAGCTCAATTGCCTTCAGTACATCCATTTCAGGCATTTGGATATCCATCAAAATCATATCGGGACAAAATTTCTTAGCAAAGGCGATCGCTTCCCGACCATTCTTAGCAACGCAAACCCGATATTCTTTTGCCTCAAGGTAGCAAACCGTTGTCAAAATATTTGACTCATTATCTTCAGCCAACAGGATTAGTGGATGAACTTGAGGGCTGGTCAGAATATCTGTCGGTATGTTCATATCCATAGTCTATTTGGTTGCATGGGAAGATCCAAAATTATTCTCAAAGGGAAGATCGAAGGTAAAACAACTGCCCTTTCCCAAAATGCTGTTTGCCCCTAACTTGCCTTCATGCAGCGCTACGATTTGTTTGACAATTGCTAGTCCCAACCCCAGCCCTTCATACCCACGACTAAGCGTACTATCTATTTGACTAAATGGCTGAAATAGCTGGGAAAATTTTTCTAATTCAAAACCAATCCCTGTATCGATAATTGTAAATTGGGTCAGGTCATCATAGACCTGCGCGGTTAAGGTGTCGAGGATTTTGTACCGATCTAGTGCCACTAAACCTTCGCTTTCATTTTGCGGAATTTCTGGTATCTTCATGTAATTCCAAAATTTGTTTGAGAATGATAAAAATTCGCCTAAGTAATTAGTAAAAAACAGCTTTTAAAATTATTTTTTTAGTTCAGCTTTACTATATAAAAATGTAAAATTAGAAACTAGATTTAAATTCTGAGTATAATCCTGACACCTATCTAAAGGCTTTGAGTTTTAATACTTAATTGGGATTAGCTTTTTAAGAAAGAATTTTTTTTAGTAAATTAAGTTTTTTTAATAACAGTTCTAGTTTATAAGTTAAATTTGGTAGCCCAGTTAATTCCTTCATTGTTATTAACATATAGCTATCCTAAATCATTTGCAGATTTTGGGTTTATGGAAGCGCACCCCGAAAGGTTGAGCGTCTATAAACTATTTAGGATTGCTATAGTGTAAAAGATAATACAAGAGAAATATTGTTGGTTTATGAAATCTAGATTTCCAATCTAGATATCCAATAAATTATGGATCTTTGCAGTTTTAATTATTTCTCGCACAGACTTTAACTAACCTCCTTCAATTATTACTAAAATCCTTCCCTAAAACCAAGAAATATCGGGGCAAAGCCCCAATATTTCTTGGTTTGATAACAATTACCAAAATGGCAACGCCATTTTGGTAATTTCAAAACCTTACTGGGTTTGTTTTTAAATTCACTGAAGTATTGACTCACTTCAGTGAATTTGTATTAAGGGAGGGAAATATTCGTCTTTCTTACTCTGGTTTGTGGTACTTATACCAATGATTGGCAATATCGATACGGCGGCAGAGCCAGACTCGTTCATGTTTCTGTACGTAGTCGAGAAATTTCGCCAAAGCCGCCGCTCGGCTAGGTCGTCCGACTAATCGGCAATGCAAGCCGATGCTCATCATTTTAGGTGATGTTTCTCCTTCCGCATAAAGAACATCAAAGGCATCGCGCAAATAAGTAAAAAACTGGTCTCCCGAATTAAATCCTTGGGGCGTAGCGAAGCGCATATCATTATTATCAAGGGTATAGGGAATGACCAGATGTGGCTTGCCATATTCATAATTCCAATAGGGAAGGTCATCGGCATAGCTATCAGAATCATAGAGGAATCCACCTTCTTCCACGACTAACCTTCTTGTATGCGGACTAGTTCGCCCCGTATACCAACCACGAGGACGCTCACCCGTAACTTGCGTATGGATAGCGATCGCCTTTTGTAGATGTTCGCGTTCTTGCTCTGCTGAAAAATATTTGTAATCAATCCATCGATAGCCATGGCTGGCGATTTCCCAATCGGCTTCAAGCATTGCGGCTACGGCTTCAGGATTGCGGGTAAGAGCCATTGCGATGCCATAGATCGTGACGGGAATATTGCGATCGCAAAACATGCGATATAAGCGCCAAAAACCCGCTCGACTTCCATATTCATAGCAGGATTCCATATTCATATGCCGTAGTCCTTGCAGCGGAACCGCACCGACAATTTCAGAGAGAAAAGTCTCCGAACTACTATCGCCATGAAGGATGCAGGTTTCTCCTCCCTCTTCGTAATTAATGACAAACTGGACGGCAATAAGGGCATTATCTTTCCATTTTGGATCGGGAACAAACCTCCCGTAGCCGATCATATCTCTGGGATAGTTCATGGGTGATTGGGAATTGGTGACTGGGAATTGGTGATGGGAAATCGCTAAAGACTAAAGGCTAATCGCTAATCGCTAAAATCAACCGCCATCTGGCAATCTCGATAATTTCGGCGATCGCTTGTTTTTTCTCGGTGTCTAAATTATTTTGGAGCCTTTCCATAAAATTCATTAAAATCGTGTCTTTAGTATGGTTGCGGACGGCAATAATATAGGGGAAATCAAATTTTTCTTTGTAGGATTGATTGAGTTGTTGAAAGCGATCGTATTCTTCCGCTGATAGACGATCTAATCCAATAGTGGACTGTTCTTGTACGGAAGCATCTGCCATTTTCACCTTACTTCCAAGATCGGGATGGGCGCATATTAGCTGTAACTGCTCTTTATCGGTCATTTTCATCACGATCGCTGCCATAGTTTGATGCAGATTCTCGATATCTGTAAAGGGACGAGCCTGCCATGCGGTAGTGGCGATTGCTGGGGTATGTTCAAAAATACTGCCGAGGGCTTCGGTAAATTCTTCTTGGCTCATTTGGTTGAGCATGTCGAGTGTATGGGTTAAGGGCAAACTCAATGTAAAGGCCCCCCGCTAATAATTTTGGCGATCGCTGTAGTGACATCTAGGGGATTTTCTTGGGCAAGTTGGTCGTACCACTTTTGCGTAGCTGCGGGATCTTTACCATGGATCGTTTCCGCTCGATTGCGGGCTTTGTTCACGATTTCGGTAGTGCGCGTTTTGCGTTCAGCTTCGTATCGGTTTAAGGCATCAACTACGCTCACATTCGTGGATACGAGATAATTTGTCAATACTAACCCATCTTCCATCGCTTGACATCCACCCTGACCGAGATCGGGACAGGTGGCATGGGCGGCATCCCCAAGGAGAGCCACTCGCCCTTGCACCATTTTGGATATGGGACCTACATCATGAATTTCCACACGAGCCACGGTGGCGGGATCGAGGCGATCGATCAGTAACTGTACGGGTTCCGCCCATCCTTGAAAGTATGTTTTCAACTCAGTTTGATAGTTTGCGCGATCGCTCGTCGTACCCTTAGGTAAGGGCACATCAAAAAAGAAATAGAAGCGATCGCCTGCTACGGGCATCATGGAAGCCCTCTTATGTTCTCCCACATAAATCGCCCACATATCCGCAGGTGCAAGATCTTCGCTGATGGGAACCAATCCATTCCAATTCACATAGCCGCCATACTGGGGACTAACCCTTTCCTCGAGAATATATTCTCTGAGAATAGAATGCACGCCATCAGCAGCTACTAGGACATCGCCTGTAGCCGTACTGCCATCCTCAAACTTTGCCGTCACATCGCGATCGCTTTCCATGACCTCGATACATTTTGCCCCAAGAGTGACTTTGTTCCCTAGGGATTCAAAGGACTCCAGTAACATATTTTGTAAATCGCGCCGCGCAACTGGATAGGGGCGCTGTCCAACCGATGCAATGAGGGGGGCAAGGGAGATCTCGTTCAGCAAATTTCCCGATAGATGGCGATATTCCATGCGGTTCATCTGACCACCGATCTCCGCTATTTTTTCTCCTAGTCCCAATCTATTTAAGACCTTGACTCCATTTGACCAAAGAGAAATTCCCGCCCCAATGGGACGGAGATCACGGACGCGATCGTAGATTTCCACTTCATAACCCGCCTGCCGCAGGGCAATTCCTGCCGTGAGTCCGCCAATACCCGCACCAATTACTATTGCCTTTAAGCCGTACATTGCAATAAACCCACATTTTGCATACAGTATACACGAACGTTTTTAATGCGTTCCCCCATCTTAAATAAATATCGGCTGGATAACTGTGCTTAGAATTGCGTTTCTGCCTTTGCACACATCTTGTATAGCTACAGTCACTTGAATGAGGACAAATCAAACCCCAAGAATTGAGTGGCGGCGCGAAGCGCCGCCACTCAATTCTTGGGGTTTATGTCCTAATACACTTGGCGACAGCTATA
>NZ_LIRE01000223.1 GCF_001402795.1 Pseudanabaena sp. 'Roaring Creek' | reverse complement strand
TATAGCAGTAGCCAGTTATGTTAGGACAAAAACAAAACCCAGAAGAGTGTTGCGGCGCGAAGCGCCGCAACACTCTTCTGGGTTTTATGTCTTAATACCAATTCATGAAAGTGTGACAACACTTTTGTGAATTAAAAACTAAATCTAGTAAAGGTTTTCCATTTAAGAAATGGCGTAGCCATTTCTTAAATTGGTATTAGCCGAGCGTAGTCGAAGCTTACTATAAAAGACAAGCAAAATGCTCGCGTTTGGAGTTGATCGCCTACAATTACAGAGGATGCTTTAAAAATCAACTTAAGTAACTAGGCGCAATTAAATATAAAATCCCCAGACCTGTAGCGCACGCACAGCGTGCGCTACAGGTCTGAATTCTGGGTTTTAATTATGTCCAGCTACTTAGTAAGGTTTTTCGGTTTTAATTATGGAGACCAAGATCTCTGTCTATGAAATCTGGTTACACCCTTCCTGTATTTGCGATCGCCGCTGCTAAGGCGGCAATATTACTCCTCCGTAAAGAAAAAGCAAGTTTAGTAGAACTTGACTTATTAGAATCTGGGCGAGGAGAAATCGCGATCGCCCAGAGTGCAATTATTGATGAATTTACTGCCCTTGCCATTACCGTTAGCGATCCTGGCGATAATCTAGACTTGACTTCAGGGACACCTGTCTGGGCATGGGTGCAATTAACAGCTTCGACGGGAGCAGTGGCAGAACAGAGATTAATCCTTGAGGCGGGTGAAGGATTGGGGAAAACTGCGACTGGTCAGCCCGCTATCTATGCGCTAGCGCAAAATCTAGCAATAGCCAACCTATTACCATCACTGCCTGAGTTTACTAATGCAAGAGTTCGCTTTATTTTGCCTGAGGGAAAAGCCTTGGCTAAACGTACATCTAATGCTGCCTTCGGAATTCTTGAAGGTCTGTCGTTATTAGGAACTTCAGCGATCTCAAAGCCCCTTTCTGTTGAAGATAAATTGGAGGACTTTCGCATCGATTTACGAACGAAGGCGGATACTTGTCATGCGATCGCTTTTTATATCGGGGCAAATGGTTATCAAGTCGCCCAAAATTTGGGCTTTGCACCTTCGCAGCTAGTCCAAACTGCAAATTGGATCGGGGCAATGTTGGTGGAAGCGGCTCTTTTAGGAGTGACATCCATTACCATCGTTGGCTATCATGGTAAGCTTTTAAAACTAGCGGGCGGTATCTTTAATACTTCTAGTCACTTAGCTGATGCCCGCATCGATATTTTAGTAAGAGCAGCAGTCCATGAAAATTTACCTGTTGCCTTAATTCAAGAAATTGAGCGATCACCTACAGCCGAAGCCGTTCATAAATTATTGGTAGAGCATGGCTACGATCGCCAGATTTTTCAATATATTACTGACCAAATTACGCAGCGGGCGATCGCCTATGTCCAGAAATATACCGATCTAAAAATTGCGATCGATACGATTTTGTGCGATCGCTTAGGAAAATTAGTTCTCTAACATTCCTAATATAGCTACGGTCAAACCCAATAGAGAATTGCGGCGCTTTGCGCCGCAACTCTCTATTGGGTTTGATTTCCTGACTTAAGTGAATATAGCTATATAAAGCCTAATATAAAGATTGTGCCAAACCTTGTCTTTGTCCAAACTTAATGACCAAACCAGTTTACATTGTCGGTGCAGGACCTGGTGACCCCGATCTGATTACCGTGAAGGGACGCAATCTGTTACTCAAAGCCGATGTAGTCCTATATGCCAATTCCCTCATTCCCGATTCGATGCTGCAATTTTGTCGGGCAGATGCCGAAATTATTCCCACGGCCAGTAAGTCTCTGGAAGAGATTTTAGCAATTATGCTTGACAGAGTGCGATCGCATAAATTAGTTGTACGTTTACATGATGGCGATCCTAGCCTGTACGGCGCTATCCAAGAACAAATTGTCGCCTTAACCGAAGCGGAAATTCCCTTTGAAATTGTGCCAGGGGTCAGTGCTTTTCAATTAGCCGCAGCCCGTCTACAAGTGGAACTCACTATTCCTGAATTAGTCCAAACAATCATTCTCACCCGTATTAGCGGACGCACTCAAGTTCCTGATAAAGAAGAATTATCTAGCCTTGCGGCACATCAGGCTTCTCTATGCCTATATCTCAGCACGCACCATGTCGATAACGTGCAAAGGAAATTAATGGAGCATTATCCCGCTGATACCACCGTGGCAATTTGCTATCGCCTCGGTTGGGAAGATGAGAAGATTTTGACCGTACCCCTCACAGAGATGGCAATGACGACCCATAGGGAAAATCTGACTAGAACGACTCTCTTCGTAATTAGCCCTGCATTAAATCGGATTGAACAAAGAGTGAAAGAGCGATCGCAATTATATAGTCCGCACTACAATCGACTGTTTCGATAAATGGCGATCGCGAGGAAGATGTTACTACAACCTAGGTGGAGTCGGATCGACCAATGGCTTTGGGGTATTCATGTTGTGCAGGGTTATGGGATCTGATGAATTAAATCCTACTAGGCGGTATTTTTTGGTATAAGTAGGAGCGAGTTCTGGAGCTTCTACCCATTCATTAGTAGCCACAAATTCCTGTGAGGAGCTACCACTCAAACCAGTGCCTACGGGAGAACCACTAGCTTCCGATCTGCTTGCAACCTGATCTTTAGATGCAGCCTCTGGAGCCGCAGCAGCAGGGGGTCTGGCTTTAGATATATTATTCTCTTGGGCAATCTCATTGCGGCGACGAATTGGCTTAAAGGTTACTTCGATTAAACCGAGATCGGGGTTATTGATGCCACCACTGCGATCCAATCCTGGATTGCCCTCTTCCAGAACGATGAATTGTTTGGCGATCGCTTGAGGTCTTTCTAACGTCACAGAGCGATCGCAGATCAAACCATCAATAATTGAAACACCATCAATTTTGACACTAACCGCACTGGTATAGCTCGGAGACTGAATTTCAATTTTATAGGTCTCTCTAATTGCCACATTAATATAGCCCCTCGTATCGGCGCGGCGGATATTTCCATTTTGATTAATCGCAATCCCTACGCCTGAGGTTTGAGGTGGATCGTATTTTGCAGGTAAGGAGGATACGTTGGGATTCGACGAGGGAACTGGGGAGGGAATTGACGAGGCATCAATAGGATTATTTTTAATTTTCTCATCGCCCAAACGATTGGAGGCAGATGTCTGGTTGCTCCAGTAAGGATAACCAAATACTGCAATACCAGCAGTAAGTGCGACTACCATTGCCGCAATGCGTAGATTTGACAGGGTAATCATGATCGTCTTGGGATTTCAGTTACAGCAAATCTAACCTAATTACCGTAATAATCCTTTGTGGTTACATTTTTAGTAACAGGGTTAGGACATAAAATACCAAAGATGGGTGGCGGCGCAAAGCACCGCCACCCATCTTTGGTATTTTAGCTACCATTAACTATTGGTCTTAACTAATAGGCTTAAAAAGCTCGACCCCGTCACGACCATCCCCTGCTGCACTCAAAAAAACTTTAACCTGCTCGTCTTTGGAAGTCGGCAGAGTCCTCCCCACATAATCGGGATGAATTGGTAACTCACGATGTCCGCGATCGATCAGAGCCGTTAATCGAACCACCTTGGGGCGACCGTAATCATGGATTGCACTGAGGGCGGCTCCAATTGTCCGACCGCTATAAATTACATCATCCACCAAAACTACAGTTTTACCATTCAAGTCAAAAGGAATTTCGGTCTTACTTGGCGTTCTTAACCCAATGCGATCGAGATCGTCCCGATAAAATGTAATGTCTAGCGCACCCGAAGGAACGAGAACGCCTTCTAATGTGTGGATCTGCTTAGCGATCGCCACACTGAGTGGCACGCCCCGAGTGTAAACTCCAAGCAAAACAACATTAGACAAATCTCCACTAGCCTCGACAATTTGCGAAGCCAAGCGGTTGATCGTACGACGCAATTCGTCAGCAGATAAAATTTCGACAATCTTAGATTGCAACACTATCTAGACTAGCCTATAAGTATTTTATCTCGATAAAAAGTCATATAGATGTAAATACAACTTTTTATCCTCAGTTAAAACCCAGAAAATATCTCAAAATCACAAAATCAAAAAGCCAAATATAGAGGAGGTTAGAGACTTCCTCTGTACTTTGGAACTTTATAACGTCTAGCAATGCTTATATCGGATACGAAGAAATCCTAAGTATCAGAATTTAAGCATTTATCAATACTTATACACAATGTGGTAAGGGGGACAGCACCTACAACTACATCTACACGCTGACCATCTTTGAATAGCATGAGTGTGGGAATACTGCGAATACCATATTGTCCAGCAACGTTAGGGTTCTCATCGGTATTAAGTTTGAGAACTTTAATTCTACCTTCATATTTTCCCGCGACTTCTTCGACAACGGGCGCAACCATTCGGCATGGACCACACCAAGGAGCCCAAAAATCTACTAGAACAGGGATTTCACTCTTAATTACTTCCTGCTCAAAGTTAGCATCCGTGACGGCGATCGCTGATGACATGCTTTGCTAACTCCCTAAATACTAAAAACTTTTACTTTTAAAAATTGTGTGTAGGTAGTATAACAGCTAGTACCCCCCTTTTGATAAAAATCAAATTTATAGCTAGAACATAAAATCCCAAAGATGAATGGCGACGCAAAGCGTCGCCATTCATCTTTGGGATTTTATGTTCTAAGCAAACCTTACATTGCTATTACGTTGCTATAAGTAATTGTGCAAAATAAATTAGCCAAACCTGTAAGGTTGAGTCCCGCAGGAGCTCAACCTTACAGGTTTGGATGTGTACTTAATTACGTCTAGGTACTTATAGCTACAGTCACTTGACTTAGGACAAATCAAACCCTAAGAATTGACTGGCGGCGCGAAGCGCCGCCAGTCAATTCTTAGGGTTTATGTCCTAGTACAATTGGCGACAGCTATATAAACGAAAAAGAATTACCCAAAAACACTTATAGTCAAAAAATAAGAAACCGCCCTTGCTGCTCATAAGCTCAGGCGGAATGTGGTGTGAGGAGTGAACGGAAACTTGCGTCTCCGCTTACATATATATTGTAGTCTAATTCGCTAATATGAATACGATCGCCCAACTTTTTCGGGTTTTTCAGAGTCGCAAAATGGCGACGCTTTTATCTTTGGGATTTGCTTCGGGTTTACCCTACGCACTAACCGATGACGCTTTCCGCGCATGGTTGACCAGCGTTAAGTTTGACCTTAATACGATTGGTTGGCTAGGTCTAGTTTCCTTGCCCTATTCCTTCAAGTTTTTATGGTCGCCATTTATTGACCGCTTCGTTCCGCCATTTTTAGGCAGGCGGCGAGGCTGGATTCTGCTAACGCAGGGTGGCTTAGTATTGGCAATTTTAGTGATTGCTTTACAAATGTTTGCAATTGGCAATATTTCGCCTACGGAAAGAGTAGGGGCGCTACCCATATTAGCGATCGCCGCCTTAATTCTGGCTTTTCTCAGTGCCACTCAAGACATTGCGATCGATGCCTATCGGACAGATGTGTTAGAGGCTCAGGAAGTTGGAGCAGGGGTTGGCATTTGGGTGATGGGCTATCGTATCGCCCTTCTATTTGCAGGATTTGTCGGGTTTAACTTAGCCAGTAAATTAGGCTGGGCTTGGGTATATGTCCTATTAGCCGTTGTGATGGGGCTAGGCTTGATTGCGACGATCGCTGCCCCCGAACCTCCCGAAGCCGAGGCGCGACCCGCCACCTTAGATGAAGCCGTAGTTAAACCCTTTCAAGAATTTTTTCATCGGTTAGGAATAACCAAAGTTATTTTGATCCTTGTATTTACAATTTTTTATCGATTTAGCGATGCCATGGTCGGTAAGATGGCAGTTCCTTTTTTAAAAACTTTATTTGATGATGGCACGATCGGTACAGTGCGTCAGGGTATTGGCTTAGTAGCCACAATTGTGGGAACCTTGGCAGGGGGAGCGATTTTAAGCAAAATTGGTATTAATCGATCGCTATGGGTATTTGGATTGCTCCAAGCAATTAGCAATATTGGCTACTATGCCATTTCCGTAGTAGGGAAAAATGACTATGTTTTGCTCGCTGCGATTAATGTAGAGAATTTTTGTGGAGGATTAGGAACCGCAGGATTTTTAGGCTTTTTAATGGTGCTGTGCAATCCCAGCTTTTCTGCCACTCAATTTGCTCTTCTATCAAGTCTGTTTGCGGTCGGTCGAGATCTGCTAGCATCACCATTTTCTGGCGAATCCGCTCAATTCATTCAACGCAATATGCCTTCATGGACTGCTATTAATCATATTTCTTGGTTAGCAGGCAGTGATGGCAAGGGCTGGGCATTGTTTTTCCTGTTAACCCTCGTCTTAGCCATTCCTGGGATGATGTTTTTACCATTTTTTGCTCCTTGGAATGGGGAATTTAAAAAAGTAGATTCCTTACCCACTGATTAGTATAGCTATCGTCATTGTAGTTAAGAGATAAAACCCAAAATAGAGTTGCGCCGCAACTCTATTTTGGGTTTTATCTTTTTGCCTCACACGATCGCCAAATATTTCACCCGATCGCGTGAGGTAAAGAGAGAACTAATTCCAGTAATCTACTAATCAATGAAGCCTTAAACTGACTGCACCCAGCGCTCCAACGCTGGGTTTTTATTTTGGGAATTTTAGTCAAGAGTCATTGGTGAGTACTCCTGAAAAATCCACAAATTCAATAACAATCCCATTATGAGAACCATTAGGAAGAAACCTAATACCAATTCCCAATATGGCAATGCCATTTTGGGAATCTCCAAACCTTACGGGATTAGTTGTAACCCTTAGCCTAGGGTGGCAACACAGAAAAAGAGAAGGTCTACAAATATCGTACCCAATACTGCACCACTAAATGACCAGTAGCCTAAATTTGGCGATCGCATAGCTTTGTTGCCCACAATCAAAAGCAAAGCTGCCAAAACACAAGCCCATGTCATGCCCCAAGGTGTTTCCACTAATGTTAAGGCGCTTTTTAAGATTGGTTGAGCGAGGTTGATATTTGCCTCAACTTGCATCAAGCCTTTCCAATAAGGAAAAAGTTGGGCGATATAGAAATAGAGGTCGGTAATTGCCGTTCCCAATAACGAGCCGATATAAAACCAACCCCCAATGCGGTGAGAATCGCTACGGATTGCCCATATTGCCCAAGGTAGGGCTAGAGATTCCACTGGTACGTGGAAAGCGGGTTCCCAGCGCAGCCAGCCCCAGTATAGAGAACCACATAACCAAGTGAGGCTAAAGCCCCAGATGAGATTACCCCATAGCTTAGTATTGGTATCTTCCTCTAAATGTTTGGCGATCGCCAGCCAACCGACCGTACAGATCAAGCTCAACCAAGGCGCATAGCGTACTAGGGGAGCTTCAAAAAATACGGGAACGGAAACTAAAAATAGGGACGCAAACCAAAAGCGCCAATGTTGCACCAAGGACGCAATGGCAAGTAAATACTGTGATATCTGGGGAAACGCAGACGAAACATTTTCAGTTAGGGATATAGCCTGAACTGTTGATGTAGAACGTTCTAAGGGGCGCTCCTGTAGTTCAACCTTGTCAGGATTTAAAAACAAAGTATCTTAAAAAGTTATGTTAATTATTATTACTTAATATATTAACAGGCTTTTTTAAGCGATCCCATAGTCTCTAGCTTTTTTTAAGGTTGTCGCTTACCCATTGCCGAAATTCTTTGAGGGTTTGGCGATCGCCTAATTCAAGTCGCTTCTGCACAAACTCCACTAAAATCACCGCAGGCAAATTAGGAAAAGATAGACTATGTTCTATTTTAAGGTATGCCCCATTTTCCAAGCCTAGAAACTCTAAGCTATAGCCGTCGTAGATCCAAATTTCAGGGACTTGGAGTTGAGCATAGATCGGTAAACGGCGATCGCTAGGATTGGTGATATCAACTTCTAAAACGAGATCGGGTGGCGGATCTTGACCCATCGTAATTACTTCTTGATTACGAATTTTTGGCTCGTTCTGAATGTAATAACAAGAGTCAGGTTCAGCACCAATCTTGAGTTCAGGAATCCGCATCAATAATGAGCCACATTTACATAAATCTATCTCTAGCTCATCGGACAGTACTCGAATTAAATCATCAATAAACCGATTGCTGCGCTCATGTAGCGCCATTGGCGACATAATTTCTAAATTTCCATTGATGTAATGAAATAACGTGCTGCGGCGATCGCCTACTTCTTCCAGCAATCGCTCAAAGGTTCGCCAACTGATGTTTTCGAGCCAGATCCTTTGTTCGGCAATAGGTCGCACTTGATCGCCGCGATCGGGCAAAGCCATAAACTCTTCATCAGTCCAATTTTTGGCTTTAGCTTTTTCTGTGGCGATCGTCATGGCTTTAATTTCTTTTGTCTAGTGTGAACCTGTACCCAGTCTTATAATTCTTTTTCTACTCCAACAATGGCTTTTAGTTCTTCGATTTTGTTGAGCAATTGTTGATAGGATGCTGCATCTTGGACGACTAATTCTGCTTTGCCGTTGATGGTTAATACTATGGGATGTCCAGTATTTCTCATCTGGGTGATGAGTTCGTTGGTATTCCGCTTGAAGGTGGATAGGGGTTGAATGTCTTGACTGAGGTTAATCATAGAGATGATGCACTAAATTTACATTCAATTTAATGCTAGCACGAAACAGAAAATATGAAACAGTATAAAATTATCAAGTAATTAATCTGAATAACATATTGTAGTGTTGAGTTAATAAGCTATTTGGGTGATTAGGCAGAATTTCCCCATATAACCTAAGGTATAGTGTAAATAGCCAGAAAAATTCTGTCTAATATGTCATATAGTGCGATTAGCTAGAAATTTCGTATTCAGCCTATATTCCCTATAGCCATATTAGACAGAAATTTTCTGTCTAATACTCTATCTAATACATAGTTTGGCAGCGGAGGGTCGCGAGTGGCAGAGGCGTTCGACGAGTTAATAAAAGCCATCGACGAGGCGGACGCTGCCGAGGTTCGCCGCCTCGTCACTGTCCATCCGGCGCTGCTGGAGCAGACCGATTCCTACGGCTTCACCCCGCTCATGCACGCTGCCTCCTGCATGAGCCGAGAGGTGGTGGTGATCCGCGAGTTGCTGGATGCTGGTGCGGCGGTGAACCGCCAAACTGACGGGGGGTATACCGCCCTGCACTGCGCCATCGACGTGAACGGCGAGGCTAACCTGAATAGCCGCGAGGTGATCGCTCTGCTGGTAGAAGCCGGAGCCGACCTCACCCTTCGGCAGCACTACGGTTGGACACCGCTCTTGCGGGCAGTGGTGGAGGGCACGCTGGACGAGGTGGACGCTCTGCTGACGGCTGGGGCTGACCCGAATGTGGTCTTGCCGGTGGACACCCTGCCGGAGTGCGACTCCGGTCTGACCGCCCTCATGGCGGCAGTCACCAACGCCTACGGCGAGGATGTTATCACGTTCCTGCTGCGAGCAGGGGCGAACCCACTAGTCCGAAACACTGACGGGGCAACGTTCCCCGAGTACTTGGACGGGTTGCTAGCCGAGTACCCGTCGGGCGACTTCTCCGCCCAAGTCCACCAGTGCCGAGAGGTGCTCCGCCAGCACGTAGCCCAGAAGTCGAACCAATCGAATTAGATAGAAAATTTCTGTCTAATTCATAGTTAACTTTCTTGAGTTGAGTAGTTGTTATGAAAATCGAACAGTTAATCATTCTTGGCTTCAGTTTCGTTTTACCGATTAGTATTTGCTTAGCACCTCAAGAACTGCAAGCTCAAGAAATCTGCGGTGTTAATGATTCAAGGCAAGGTGAGCGTGGAGTTCCAGAGTACTATTACATACCTGATTCTGAACGTTCAGGGACAGGAATTGGATGCTCCCCCCGATTTGGAGGTAATTGGCATAGATACGATGGCGATCCCAGTTCTGGAGGAGTTTTTGGAATAGCTAATACTGCTGTATTGCTTCGCAGTATTTACGGTGGATACAGCGAATTTCGTCCTGTTGGTGTTGTAGAAGTAATTCCTATTCGTGTATCTAGGTAATTAGTGGGAGCATAGTCTATCCAATAGGGTGCTGTTAGGCGAAGCCGTAACGCACCAATGAACAAGACTTGAATGAAACGGCTCCCATAAACAAGGTTTGGATGTGTTAGCGATAGCGTAACGCATCCTAATGGACTTTTTTATCTAAAATAGTGCAATAGGCTATCTATCAAAAAGTTATCAAGACTGACTTTACCAAGTTTTCTATTGCATCACTTCAGATGAAACAGTCCACTACTGGATAGACTATTTTTTGAGATGACCGATAAATGTGCGATCGCCAATTTAGTTTGGAGCGATCGCCATGTGATCTATTTGGAGCCTTTTCCATTCGCTTATAATGCTAGATAAAGCAGCGATTAGGGAAAATTCAAATTATGGCAGTCCGTCAACCGCGCTATAGCAAAGAAGAATTTGCCCAACGAGGCGATCTGATATATCAAACGCATATCCGTCCACAGGTCGAAGCAGATAATCATGGCAAAATAGTTGCGATTGATATTGAAACAGGGGCATATGAAATTGCAAATGATACGATGACCGCTACTCGTCGTCTTAGAGAACGCTTACCAGATTCCCAAACTTGGGTTGTCAGAATTGGCTATCGCGCTGTCCATCGTTTTGGTGCACGGAGCTTAAAATTAGGTAGGGTGCTGTTAGGCGAAGCCATAACCCACTAATAAACGATTTGTATGCGTTACGCTAGCGCTAACACATCCTACGGATAAGTTTACAGATTAAAAAGGAGGACGTAGCATCAAGTACTACGACCTCCTTTTTGATAAATAGCTAGAAATATTACAGAGTCAAAGATTGAGGATTGGTTTCAATCAACTTGGCTAGATCTTGTAAGAACTGCGCCGCATGAGCGCCATAGATTACACGGTGATCAGCAGTGAGATTGACTTGCATTTGACTAGCAACCTTGATTGCGCCATCCTTAGTTGCCACAACTTGAGGACGCGAACCACCGATCGCTAAAATTGCACCAGTTCCAGGAGGCAAAATCGCATCAAAGCGATCCACTCCAAACATACCCAAGTTGGAAATGGTGAATGTACCAGAGTTATATTCATCGGGTTGCAATTGCTTCGCACGGGCGCGATCGACGAGTCCTTTCCAGTCACGAGAGAGGCTGTAGAGATCGGTTTGATCGGCATTTTTTAATACAGGGGTAATCAAACCACCGTCATCCATCGCCACCGCAACAGCAACATTAATATTGCTCTTGTACTCAATCCCGCGATCACTATAACTTGCATTGATTAAAGGATGCTTTTGGAGGGTAACGGCAACAGCCTTAGCCAATAGCGCCGTCATGGTAACGCCTTTAGTCTTAACTTGCTTATAGAGCGCATCTAGGGCATCTGTCGTAATCGTATAACCAACACGGAATACAGGAACTGAGAGGCTCTGATTCATGTTATTGACCACAGCCTTTTGGAAAGTAGTCAGGGCTTGAGCCTTGCCCAGCTCAGGAGCAGCAACTTTAGCCACAGGCGCAGGTTTAGCCACAGGCGCAGGTGCAGTTACGGGAATACTTGCAGCAGCTACGGGCTGAGCCGAAGGTTGCAAGAACGCTTCAACATCGGCGGCAGTAACTCGACCATTAGGTCCCGTTCCAGCAATTTTGGCTAAATCAATACCATTGTCCTTCGCAATTCGTTTGGCTCGTGGGGATACAATTTGTCGTCCAGATGGCGCAGGGGCGGATTTGCGTGGCGCAGAAACTACCACATCGGGGATAGAGGCAACAGAGGCCGCCGTGGGGGATGAAACCAGCTTAGCTGGAGGCTCCTCAGTTTTCTGTGGTGCAGTCGAGCCATTGGCGGATGCTTGACCTGCCGCTTTTTGTTTTGCTTCAGCGATTTCTTCTTTGGTCTCCGCAACATAGGCGATCGCCGAACCGACAGGAGCAGATTCGCCTGCAGGAGTAATAATTACGCCAAGATAGCCTTCATAAAAGCTTTCGACATCCATATCAGCTTTGTCAGACTCTACAATCACGACAGTTTCGCCCTTTTCTACCTTATCTCCTGGAGACTTCACCCAAGAGGTGATCTTGCCTTCAGTCATGGTGGAGCTAAGCGCAGGCATGAAAATTTCGTAAATCATAGGGAATTTATAAATATCTAAATATTAAATATAAAGCTGTATTTGGAAATAACAAAGTCAATGCTTAGTGTCAATGCTTAGTTATGAAAGTTATCCCGAAAGACTGGCTTAGAGAGCAATTTCCACAAGCCATCCTAAATCTTAACGTGTTTTGGTTGAGTATAGTGTCAATTATTCATTCATTTCACGATAAATGGTTGCTGTCGCAGGGGATGCTTGGGTGAGATATTGGAAAATCCAGAATTTAAATAACCCATCGAGAAATACGGGAACCGTCGAGATAAATGATTGCGCCAAAATTTTATTTTCAGGTAGTCCGAAATGCTCAAATAAAACGGTTAATAGAGCATCCCAGCCTTCACTAGAGTGAAACCCTACAAAGGTATCCGTTGAGATAATGATCAAAAAAGCTTTGGCATTGTCATTGAGGCTATACAGAATTTCATCAAGAAATTCTTTAATGGTTGCCAGTTCTTTGCGTCCTGAAAGTAGAAAAAGATAGAACACAAAGGCAGCTGTAATATCAGATAACAAGTTCTTAACACCATTAAGACTTGCATCATTATATTTCTTGAGGATTTTAATAGATTCTTGCTGAATTAACGCCTCGACCTCTTCAGATGAGTTGTTTGCGGATTTTTGATTGCCTTTGTCTTCAGTTTTCTTCAATTCCTCTGATTTAGCCGTCTCAGGTTTACCAGTCTCAGGTTTACCAGTCTCAGTTTTCTTCAATTCTTCTGATTTAGCCGTCTCAGGTTTACCAGTCTCAGATTTACCAGTCTCAGATTTCGATCCGCTAGGTTTCTCTTCTGATTGTCTGAGCATGATGGATTTGATAGTGTAATCAAATTCAATTCTTTCCTTTGCCATCCGCAGCTCATTAAAAGCTTTCTCCTCGACCGCAGGGCTAAACTTGACAGTCATCTTGGTAGTGTCGATGAAACTATTAATCATCGGACTATATATCAACATTTTTGATAAAAACTGTACGGCAAGCACTGAGATCACCAGCACGACGATATAGCGCAAAGCCTGATTAATCCTTTGCCGCGATTGACGTAATTCCTCAACAATGTCTTTTTCATAGTCTACGTAGGAACCGCTAAGATTGCGCTTGACTCGATCGAATGCTTTAAAAAACGATCCAGGTAAAATACTTTTCTCTACCTGTGAAACTTGCTGAGATGCCTTACGATAGTTCTTTGACTTGTCGTTTTTAAAGAGCTGAAACTTTTCATCCCTATCTGCTTCGCCTTCTGCTAAGTCGCGATCGCGCAAATAGCTAGAGCTTCTCGCAGATTTATCGGCATTATCCACCGCAATATCAATTGTCTGATTACTGGCACTGTTGTACCTTTCAAGGGTGTAGTCAATAAAGGCGAGTTTTTGATAAATAGAAAATCTACGGCTATTGCCACCTAATTGATTGGCTGATAGTTGTCCATTGCCAACCGGATCGTTACTTTGATCGTTAGGAGCATATTTAGAGATCGCGGTATTGGCAAGATTGCTGGAACTTTGCGCCTGTAAATAGGGAAGTGACGCACTCACCTTGTAAAAATTCAGCTTCCCTGAAATGGTTCTGAGATACTTCTGAAGTTGAATCTCAAACACACTAAAGACACTGCTACCAAAACTACCGTCATTGACGATTTTATTACCATTGAAGTTTTCTTCTTCAATACGTTTAATACTAACAGCCGCTTCAAAAGCCTCGTCAATTGCTCGCTCAGGTGTATTTTTAACCCAAGAAAAAATATTTTGCAAAGGTGAGGAGTTATTGTCTGGAGAGTTTGATTTCATAGTGGGGCAATCGCGCAGTGTTACACAGTAAAGTGTTTGAAGAAAAGCAAGACTAAATCGGAATCGAGATCGATGATTAGCCCATGCATAGTTTAAGAGGCAATAATCATAGAGGAATGTTTTTGGGGAGCGATTTAAAATCGCGATCGCTCTTCTGATACCAATTTCCAAAAGTGTGGCTACACTTTTGGAAATTGAAAACCAAACCCAGTAAGGGTTTTAAAATCACAAAATGGCGTAGCCATTTTGTGATTTGGTATGAGTCTCTTACAAGGGAATTTCAATCCGAAATTCGGTTCCTTCCCCAACTTTAGAGAAGCATTCC
>NZ_LIRE01000222.1 GCF_001402795.1 Pseudanabaena sp. 'Roaring Creek' | reverse complement strand
CTCAGCATAATTAATACCAAATCACAAAATGGCTACGCCATTTTGTGATTTTAAAACCCTTACTGGGTTTGGTTTTCAATTACCAAAAGTGTAGCCACACTTTTGGTAATTGGTATAAAAAACAAAACCAGAGAGTATCGCCCACTTAGCGGGCGGTGCTCTCTGGTTTTATAGCAATTATCGATCAAACGAATCGCAAGGAAATCCTTGGTTTGGGTTTGAGCGCAAAGCGCTGTAAGTTTACTTTTGCCTAAAGTCCAAAATATGTTGATTACAGGATTGCTTACATAGGTAATTACATAGGTAAAATATTAGCTATAAGCAATGACTTTGGGGCATATACGCTTTCTATGACTGACAAAGAACAAATGAGCCTGTTCGATCTAACTCCATCGGAGGTTCCTTTGCTTGAGCTTCCCCATGCAGAGGTGACGACTGAGGTGACAACGGTAAAAAAAGCTCCCCGTTCAGCTAAAAGCCCAGTTCCTGAAGCTATAGCGTACGAGCAGTTTGACAGTCTCGAAGCATTGCGCGAAGCAGCTTGTAATTGCCAAAAATGTCCGCTTGCCACAACGCGCACTAATGTCGTTGTCGAAAGAGGCGATCGCCATGCCAAAATTCTCATCATCGGTGAAGCTCCTGGGGAGCAGGAGGATTTATCTGGATTGCCCTTTGTTGGCAAATCAGGACAGCTTTTAGACAAAATCTTAGAATCGGTGGGATTTGACACGACTAAAGATGTCTATGTTTGTAATACCGTCAAATGTCGTCCGCCCAATAATCGCGTTCCTACCCCATTGGAAACAAATACTTGCAAGCCCTATTTACTAGAACAGATTCGATTGATCGATCCTAAGATCATTTTGCTTACTGGGGCGACTTCCCTCAAATCGATATTGGCAGAAAAGCTATCAATTACTAAGGTACGCGGTCAATGGTATGAGTGGGAAGGACGTTTTGTTATGCCCATATTCCACCCCTCCTATCTATTGCGCAATCAAAGTCGCGAGCAAGGTAGTCCGAAGTGGTTAACATGGCAAGATATTAAAGCGATCAAAGCTAAGTACTTAGAGGTTATTGGGGGCGATCGCGCAGTTGATGATAGCGAGGAATTTTAGTGAGTACGGCAAGAAAAGATTTAGAAGAAATGGTGGATGTGGCGCTGTGGGAATGGCTATCTCCCCATGCGGCAAGGGCAAGGGTGATTTTAGTTGGGGCAAAGTTGGATCTAGTCGATGTGGGAATAGCTCTAACCGAAGATAATACGCAGTTAGTTCAGTCTTGGATCGAGGATGGATGGTTACGCCATCCCACTGCCGAAGAGCTGAGTTCTTGGAATGCTAACCAAGAACAGGAATTTACGAGTTTGGTCGTACCACCCTTTGTCCTTGTGAGAATTGACCTATAGCGCAGCTATAGCAACAAAAGCGCTAGCTAGAAAAAGGATGAGTGGCGGCGCGAAGCGCCGCCACTCATCCTTTTTGGGTAGGCTTAGCGACAGATGCTTAGCGACAGCTATATAGCTGTCGCCAAGTGTATTAGGACATAAACCTCAAGAATTGAGTGGCGGCGCTTCGCGCCGCTACTCAATTCTTGGGGTTTGATTTGTCCTCATTCAAGTGACTGTAGCTATAAGAAATGGCGTAGCCATTTGTTAACTTGGTATAAAAATCCATAAAAATCCATAAAAAAGAGGGAGTAGTAATTACTACTCCCTCTTTTTTATATTAACCAAAAGAAAAAGCCTAGGTTACTTTCCCTGTTTCGTTCCTAGGCTTTTTCTTTTGTTCGCTCCTCACACCTCTATACTATACATCTACCTTTTAAAAATGTCTACTAGATTGTTGTAAAATTGAAGGCTTTTTCATAAGCCTTTTGGCTGATATTTGCTTTTTAGTGGCGATCGCCATCCTTTCAGGGGTGTCGCAGAGATTCTTTCTAGGCGTTATCCCAATTCCCAAAATGGCAACGCCATTTTGGGAATCTCAAAACCTTATACCAATTTCCAAAAGTGTGGCTACACTTTCGGAAATTGAAAACCAAACCCAGTAATACCAAAACACAAAATGGCGTAGCCATTTTGTGTTTTGGTATTACTGGGTTTTCAAGTTAAGAAATGGCGTAGCCATTTCTTAACTTGGTATTCAAAGATATTTCGACCAGATATCGATCGCTTCTTGAGATCCGTACCATTTCCCCGATCTTGCTGAATGATAAACCCCATCAATTTCAATATTTGTAGCCCCCTTTAAATAGGCTGCTTCAAGGGGAATGATGCCATCGCCCCAAGCATCTCCTTGCCCCGTAGTAAGTTCATAGCTGCTATAGGCTAGCCATTTTTGCGGTGAAGACTTTGCGCCTTGGACAGATTTCCCTGCGACGCAGATATATTCAATATCGTCATAAAAAGCATCGGGATAATTGTCATTGACAAATCCTAAATTTCTGAGCGACCAAGGTTCAAGGCTGCGCTGGGGGGTTCCGAGACAGATGAGTTTGGCGACCTTAGATCGCGCATCCCAAACCTTGTCATAGTAGGGGCGATCGCCTAGATAAATGCGCGATAGCCATCCCCCTGCCGAATGGGCAATGATATTGACTTTAGATGCACCCGATCTCTCTAATTCTAAGTTTACGGTTCGATCTAGTTTTTCTAAAATGGGGGCAATGGATCGCCCGCCTACTGTCGGCACCCATTCCCACCACTTTAAAGGAACTACCGTCGCCGCTATATTTTGCTTGGCTAATTTCTCAGCGATCGGGATGTAGTCGGTGGCTCCTGCGAGATAACCTGCCAGAATGATATTGGGATTGGACATATAGAAATGTTCGTTGTCGAATTTATCAAGGGCGTAAAAACCAAAGCCAAACTTTAAACCTATAGCGCACGCGCAGCGTGCGCTATAGGTTTAAGGTTTTTATATTTAATTGCGACCATTTACTTAGGTTTAGTTTGGTATCAAAACCAGATTTAAAAACTGTGGCGTGCGTAGAGTGCGCTACAGCTTTTTGATTATATTTCATCGGGTCTTTGGCTGAGACAGCTACCGCCGCGAGCTGCGTTGCGGAAAGTTTGTACCGCTTCTACGGTATTAATATGACCGCAGTAAGGACAGTAAACTTGCTCGCCAATTTGGGGCTCGATGTCGGCTCGACTCCACCATTTACGACAGCGATCGCAATGAAAGTGATAGAGAAATTCTAAGGAAACCTTCATAGGCTTTGCCTAGTTTCTCGATAAGCGGCATATACGCCCTTAACGTTGTACCAATTCAAGAAAATTCTAGCGATTTCTAGGGCTAGTTGGGGCTTCCCTTGATTGATGAGCCACGTGAGGAGAGGACGCAGCGAGCGCTCGTTGAGTAAGCCGCCCAAGGACAATATTCCCCAAAGCAATACATGGAGCCATGTCATCTGAATCATCATTCGCACTTGCCAAGTGGGATGCTTTTGGTAAAACAATACGCCCATACGTCCCCTCTGGGCTTCCACATCGACGAGGGCTGGCAATTGTTCGATCGTAAAGGCGGGATGCCAATGATAGCCAACGGCTTCAGGACATTTGATTAGTCTTAAGCCGAGATTTTTGAGGCGTACGCCCAGTTCTAGATCTTCCCAGCCATACTGACGGAAGCCAGTGTCAAACTTGCCTGCTTCGAGCAGCCAATGCTTGGCGATCGCTACATTACCCGTGGCAAAAAACGCATGGGAAATATCGGTGATTTTGACAGGTTCAGAGGTGGGGTCGTCAAAATTAGCCGTATTAATTACTTGACCGTAGGTAAAGGCGCGATCGCCATTAGCCAAGGATTTTTCTAAAGCCTTTGCATGGGCTGATAAAAATATGGGGGTAACGACAAGATCGCTATCGATAAATACGATTACTTCGCCAAGCGCGACATCGATGCCTGTGTTTCTGGCGATCGCCGCTCCCTCATGATTTTGCAAAATCAAGCGGACATGGGGAAATTGCTGGGGATGGCTCTGCAAAAATTCCACCGTGCCATCGGTGGAGCCATCATCAACTACTACAATCTCATAGGGAGTTGTAAAATTCTGCGCTTCCATCGCTTGCAGGCATTTCTGCAATATCGGTAGGCGGTTATAAGTTGGGATAACAATTGACCACATATTGACCATTATAAAATTTAGAGAGCGTTTGGCGCTCTCTAATTTCGGTTTGTTCAGTTAATTACGTGATTGTTGCCAAGACTGCCAGAGAGTCAATCCGCCAACATAGCCATAGCTCAAGGCATATAAGACCATAAAGGGCAAAGTTATATATAGCCCCTTATGGAAAGCCAATACCGAAGCGATCGCACTATAAATGCATAGCCCGATTTCGATCGCCGCCGTAGCATCAAGGGGGATTTTATACGCCTTATTTTCCCAGCGATCGCTCTTATGTTTGATATCAAACTTGGGCGTACGGCGAAAATTTGCGCCAGTATTTGACAAGCCCGCGAATACCGCACGGCTATTGCTCCAAGAAATACCTGTGCCTAAAACTGCTAACAGAAAAATCCGTCCGAGGCGACGATACCAAAGCTTGGGATATAGGTCGCGTTGGGCATGGAAATATAAAAACGGGGGGCCAAAGGTAGCTGGCAGCATAAATACCGACCAAATACCCTCAAAAGACACTCGCAAAGCGGTCGCACTATCAGGCGTGATCAGCATGAGAGGAATGGAAAGCAAAACCAAAAGCAACATCAAAGGATGGGCTGAATATCCCGATAAATGCATGGTGGCTTGAAATTTGACTGGAAAACTGAGATTGGCTTCCCAGATGGGAAACATTAACTTTTTGGCACATTGAATGCTCCCCTTTGCCCAGCGAAATTGCTGTAATTTGAAGGCAAGCATGGCAACGGGTAGCTCCGCAGGCGCGACAATATTATTGTCATAAACTACCTTCCAGCCTTTGAGTTGAGCGCGATAGCTCAAGTCCATATCTTCAGCGAGGGTATCGGCATGCCAACCACCTGCATCAATAATCGCCTGTCGGTTCCAAATACCCGCAGTACCATTAAAATTTAAGAAATAGCCATTGTTGCACCTTGCCTGCTGCTCGATCGCAAAATGTCCGTCTATGCCCGTGGATTGTAACTTGGTAAGCAACGAATATTCCGAGTTTATATGTCCCCAACGGGTTTGGACAACTGCTACCTTGGCATCGGGATTCTCGACATAATGGCGGATCGTATCCTTGAGCCAGTTAGCAGAGGGGATAAAATCAGCATCAAAAATAGCAATGTAATTTCCCTGCACCAGAGGCATTGCGTCTTGCAAAGCTCCTGCTTTAAACCCTGTGCGATTGACACGATGGACATATTCGATCCAGAAACCTTGATTTTGGTATTCTTGGACGGTTTCGCTGAGGATCTCTTGCGTATCATCGATAGAGTCGTCAAGTACCTGAATTTGCATTCGATCGCAGGGATAGTCCAGCTTACACACAGCATCAACCAAGCGGCGCGATACATAGCGCTCGTTAAAAATCGGCAACTGGATCGTAACGATTGGTAGTTCCTCTAAGGCGATCGCGTGAAGCTCTGGGGGATCGACCGCCAAAACATAGCTGGCAAAGCTATTGGTTAGAGGTTTGTCGAGGCGAAATTGATCGAAATTGTCAAATTTATTGACAGCGATCGCCCCTGCACTTGTTGATGGCGCTGTGGCGGCTTGAGCGGTTTGGTATTCTCTAGCAGGATTAAGTTGCGGAAAAACAAGCTGTTTCCGTAGAGAAAGCTTAGGCTTATGGACAGCAGTGAGCCAATAAGCATTTAGCCCATAAAGTAATAGCCACATTGCTGCCACAGCATTGAGGGCGGCTAGGATCGATATTAGTATCAGAATGACTCTTGACTCCTTCTTACCACACGAAGCACTAATCTATAAAAATTGAGCAGAAAAGCGAAATTAGCACACTAAGAAATATTACGATGCTTGTCCTGTATTTGTAGAAAAATTTACGATTTGACGTTAAGTATTTATACGCTTAAGTGTGAATCTTAATAAATATGATGAAGGTTTGCCAAATATCTGCCAAATATCTACAGATGGAAATAGATGGGAAATAGATGGGAAATAGATGGGAATAGATGGAAATTACCTAAAATAAATTTGCGCCGCTAATAAGCCGCTAATAAATTGGTGCTATTTAGTGGCGGTTAAATTTCATTTTGCATTCTTTCAAGGGCGATCGCCGCCGCTTCTTGTTGCGCCGCCTTGATACTTTTACCCTGTCCCTTGCCCCAACAGCGATCGTTAAACCATACTTCTACAGAAAAAATATTGGTCTGCTTTGATTCCGTTGTTTCAATGTTGCGATATTCGGGTAGCCTTTTCCACCGACCCTGCGTTAATTCTTGCAGTGCGACCTTGTAGTTACCCAAAGCGGGAATTGCTAGTAACGCTGAGGCAAAACGTTGCATATGCGGATCGAGCCATTTGCGAATCAAGTGCAGATCCCTTGTATTGACGTATATTGCTGCCATTAAAGCCTCAAGGGCATCCGCTAGGAGCGATCGCAGGGCTTGGGCATCATTCCGAGCCGCATTCGAGACGACCACATATTTTTGCAGTTCGTAAATGCTGGCAATTTCGGCGAGGGTTTTGTCACTAACGAGATGCGATCGCAATGCAGCTAGATCTCCCACTGAGCGATCGCCATAGCGCTCTTGTAAAAATAAACTCACCGACAGGCGCAATACGCTATCGCCCACAAACTCTAATTGGTCGTTGTTGTAGGTAGTTGAGAAACTCGGATGCACCAAAGCGCGATCGATTAGCAGCCAGTCAAAACCTTCAGGGTTTAGCGATGGATTGATCGCTTCTAGTTTTGTCTGCTCTAGTCCGAGCTGTTCTAATAAACGGACTAATTCTCTTTGACGGCGTGGATCGATGGTGGATGGCATGAGACTTTGCAGATACAATTACAGCAACTTCGTAAATATGTATGATCGTAGTTCATCGCAACCATGACTAAAAGGTTTTTCTCCACACTTTGCCTAGCTTTCCTAGCGATAGTGACAACTATCTGGATTGTGGCTTGTCAGTCTAGCCCAACATCTACAGGCTCTAACCCCACAACACCAGCGACAGGCTCTGGTGGCGGTACTAAAGATGCCCTCCGTTTAGGCTCCTTACTCCCAGCGACGGGCGATCTATCTTCGATCGGTGCGCCCATGATCAAGGCGACGGACTTTCTCGTTGAGACCGTGAATAAGTGCGGCGGTGTGTTAGGTAAGCCGATCGCTTATTTTAAAGAAGACGATCGCACCGACCCGCCCGCAGGTGCGGAAGCGATGACTAAGCTGGTCAAGGTCGATAATGTCGGAGCCGTAGTTGGTGCTTATGCCAGTAGTGTTTCCACCGCTGCTTTAGCGATCGCCGTTCCTAACAAAGTCGTGATGATTTCCCCTGGCAGCACCAGCCCCATCTTTACCGAGCGGGCAAAAAAAGGTGAATTTCAAGGCTATTGGTATCGCACTGCCCCACCTGATACTTATCAGGCTCTAGCTCTCGCCAACTTAGCCTATAAGAAAGGAGCGAAAAAAGTTGCTACCCTCGTCATCAACAATGACTACGGCGTGGGCTTTGAGAAAGCGTTTGTGGAAGCTTTTGAAAAACTGGGCGGGACAATTGTAAATAAAAGCAAACCGACCCGTTACGATCCCAAAGCAACCACCTTTGAAGCAGAGGCAAAAGGAGCCTTTGGCAGCAAACCCGATGCCGTCGCTGCTATTCTCTATCCCGATTCTGGTGGTGCAGTTATCAAGGCTGCTTTCGAGCAAGGTTTAACTAAAGATGTAAAAATTCTGCTTACCGATGGCGTTAAAACCGAAGATTTTCCGAAGCTAATTGGCAATACTCCCGATGGTAAATTGATCTTGGCAGGAGCGATCGGCACAGTTCCGGGAGCCGATGGTAAAGCCCTTGCCGAATTTACCAAGAACTATAAAGATAAAACAGGGCAAGATCTAGCCGCTTTTGTCCCCCATTCCTATGATGCCGCCGCCCTAGTAGCGATCGCTGCTGAAGCTGCCAAAGATGCCACAGGTGACGGCATCAAGAGCAAAATTCGTGACATTGCCAATGCTCCTGGCAAGGAAGTTACTGACGTTTGCGAAGCGATCAAACTTGTTAAGGCAGGTACAGAGATTGACTATCAAGGTGCAAGTGGCAATGTCGAGCTAGATGAATATGGCGATGTCAAAGGCAGCTACGACGTTTGGGAAGTGCAACCCGATGGCAAGATCAAGGTAATCGATCGCGTTTCACCCTAATCGCTAACCAAAACTAAATAGGTAAGTATGGGCGGCGCTGTGCGTCGCCCATACTTACCTACCTAAACCAATTACCAAAAGTGTGGCTACACTTTTGGTAATTAAAACCCAAATCCAGTAAGGGTTTTAAAATCACAAAATGGCTACGCCATTTTGTGATTTGGTATTATACCAATTCACGAAAGTGTGACAACACTTTTGTGAATTAAACACCAAACCCTGTAAGGTTTTGAGATTCCCAAAATTGCAACGCCATTTTGGGAATTGGTATTAAACCAAAATTCTTGGAGATGATTGGATGGTCTCAGTCTCAATCTTCCCAAAACCTGCTAATCTTTTTGTAAAAATTCACCCAATACAGTCATCAATAAAGGCGCTACACCTATGGCGATCGAACTTAAAGCTGCTGCTCCGCAAGAAGTTTCAATCTACATGCCCTATTATCGAGAGCCAAGCAAGCGTCAGGCTCTCCCTTACGCAATTTCTCTATACAAACATGGTGAAATTACTGGTGAACGTCATATAGAGGGAAGTGCTCCCGTTTCTTTTATGGCAGTATGGCGGGTTGCCAATCTACCCTCCGACCTCGTCCTATGCCGAGTAACCTTCGATGGAGATGCCGACATGAGCTATGAAATGACATTAGAAAATTCAGAATTTGTGGGCTATCTAATTGAGGTGGTTTCGAGTATTCGTGACAAAGGCTATGTGGATTTCCCGCAAATCTTCTATAGCAAGTTGTTTCGCCTGAAACTAGCTAGCGCTGAAGGTAATTAAGAGCAATTAATTTTTTGCTTTAATTTTTGCTTTAATTTTTTGCTGGAAAGCAGCCCAAAAAACATCAACTAATGTATAATCCTAAGCTCAAATCTTGCTAAAAAAAACAAAGTCAGCTAAAGTCCTGATGCCGCTTTTTATAAGGCAAAAGAATAGTTAAATTTAAGGGGTTTACATTGTGTCATATGCCGCCCAACGCCTCGAACATCCAGAAAGACCAGAACCTGTAGCCAAAAAAGTCGATCCGCTCATTATTAGAGCTGCTAAACAGATTTATCGATACTACGCAGATTCCTATGCAGCGCAATTGCCCCGTCCGATGGGCATAGCGATCAACCGCATAGATATGACTGGAAAACTGATTTACTCCCAACTAATTTTGTTGCCCCAAGAAAGCTTTGTCCCAATGGAGTTAATTGAACTATCTGACTACCATTAAATTAAAGTTAAAGTTGGTTTAATTAAATTGCTGATAGATTTCATAAATTATGAATAAATTAATTGAGTCGAAATCAATTTATTCAAAAATCATAAAGATTGATTTATATAAAGTCTTTGATTATGTAGAAGTTTGTGGTTAAGCGGTTAAAATTTAACTTAGCTATCTTGTCCGATCTAAATTTATTAGGATTTTACCCTAGGTATCTATTATGACGTACGCAACTTCTTCTACCTCCGTAACTGCGACAGTTACTGCGTCGGTGCGTTTTCAAGACAAGCTTAAAGAAAGCAAGAACTTTGGTGATGCTTTGGTAGAGATATTTTCCGATCTTGTGGAGTTGGAAATCGTAACTTGGGTTGCCCATGAAGGCGATACTACCCATAAAGAAGGTAATCGTCTCAAGACGACTATTAACCTGATCGATGGTGATATCGAAAATGAGATCGGGGCTGATTTCTTGCAAGGATCTCCCTATGCAGAGCTACGTAGCTTTCATGAAACTCAGGTCGCAAAGGGGGCGGAAACAATCGCCAATAATCTCAAAACCCTAGTAGATATTGGTGAAAAAGTGACAGAAATGTTACAAGGCAACAAAGAGGAGAAGCCTAGCGATATCAATGCAGGTGTAACACGTTTGCCAAGCTACGCTTAATTGATTGAATCGTTGAATTGCTAACAAGACTTGTATTAATCAAGACTTTTATTAATTAAGACTGGCATTAATCAAGACTGGCATTAATCAAGACTGGCATTAGTATAAGGCTTGTATTAATCAAGACTTGTATTGACATTATTAAAATCAAAAAATCATAATTCTTAGAACAATGTAGCAAGCAATGAGTTGCTAGGATTTTGTTTACAGCATTTAGAGCTTTCAATGAACCTTCGATTTAGGGCTTAGGCATATGCAATTTGGTAAAAGCAACGCTGAGAAAGACGAGCAGAGGAGTAATGCTAGGATTGAAAAAGCCTCAAAAAAGCAAGTAGCGGATTCTTTGTCTGTAGATGAGAAGTCTGATGAGAAAAGTGTCCCCAAGGAAGCAGCAGGACAAAGTGCATCGCTCAATAGCTTTCGAGAAACGATCAAAGATGTGTTGGAAGAGATTACTTCTCTAGAGATCAATACGATGATCGTCGGAAATATTCCCATGTCAAAGTTTGATGTGCAGGAATTTTATATGGATATTTCCGATAAGATTGCATACAAAACTGAGCAAGGACTGCAAGACGTTAAAGAATCTCTACTCGAACGTAGCGCTCAACTCAAGCCAAAGGGAGCATCACTTCCGCAACAAACGTCAACCTCCTTACTACCAAAGGAAGCCGCAGCGATAGAGCAATATAGGGCTGAGTTGACTAGCTATAACCAAGACTTAGAAGCTTACAAAGCCGCCGAACAAATTTTTAACGATCGCAAAAATTCCTTAGATCCTCTTGCTAAGGAACAGTTTGAGCGGGAACATGCCTGCTATTCTGAAATCTCTAGGCAGTTAGGAAAGTTGAAGATTCCTAAGGATGCTAGCGGTAAGATCATTTCCGATGCCCCGATGATTCGTTATTTTCGGAAGTTATGGGAACTCGAACAGTCAGTTATTAATGGCGAGCGCATTTTTGCCCAGACTAAGTTTCATCTTGACGGAGACTTGACAAATAAATTCCTAGACGATTTGTTTATGCCTAGCAAAAGCAAAATCGATCCGACAATGACCCAGCTTGTTTTTGATTTGCATCGTCAAGGTGTAGAAAATGCTCAAAAGCAATGGTCTGGACTCATTACCACCTGTGTAAATCTGGTCAAAAGTCTTATGCCGTTTCGCGCTCAATAGGTTGTCAAAGATGAAAACCTATTGTAAAAAATATAGAAATTTATAGATTGTGGAGTTAAGGTGGCTACACCTGAGTGGCTGGCGATTGCCAATGATGAAATTAGTCTACGGCTTAACCCAAATGTTGTAGAACAGATCGATCTAGATACTAAGGGGTTAGCTAATTACGGGCTGCTGGATCGTGCAGAAATTATTTATAAATTTAAAAGTCAAGAATTATTGCAAGTACTGGCTTCAAGTGTTGGTATCGCTTCCCTACGCCAAGGGGCGATCGTGATTTGGACTTATTACACGGAGTCAACTGAAACTATAGCTGAAACTATATCTGCATCTGTTTCCTCATCTCCATCGTTATTAACCGAATCGCCCATACTCAGAACATTAATGAATATTGATGGGGATCTTTGCCAAAAAATTTGTCAAGATATCCTCTACCATCCTCAAGCCGATCGCATTTTAAAAGCCCATAGTTTTATTGTCAGTCAGATCTCTCGCCAATTTTTGACAGCGATCGTGGACTATGTTGAGGAAAAATTGCGTCCCTTTGCGATCGCGATGATATCTTTTGTCACGACCATTACATGGTGCGACCCCTTACGAGATATCGGCAAGAGGTTGAGCTGGTCGCCTTTGGTAATTTCACTTTTAACGAATCCTTGGATGGTGGCGATCGCTGCCCCGATCACTGTCTTGTCGATCTGGTGGATTTTTTCTCGGCTGAATATCGACTTACCGACATTGCCAAAATTTAATCAGAAGTTATTGGCAAACCTGCTTCAGATTTTAGAAAGTCCAGTTTTTCGATTTATTGCGATCGCGGCGATCCTAACCCTATTGTTATGTTGGGTAGCCCTACTTTTTCTCCAGCCCATAAATGGTCGTTTCGACAATTTAATTCAGACATTTACATCCTATCTAGAACCCTACTTACCCCTTGCGATTATTAGTTTACGCAAAGGGATAGTTAGTGTATTAGGACAAATATTTTTGCGTTATCCCTTCTTTGTTAAATTAATTTTCGGGCGTTTCATACGATGATAGTAAAGAGTTTGCTTGCCAAACTTTTTATGGCAGCTCTTACAGCAGGTTTTACAGTAAGTTTTACAGCAAGACGATGAAACAAGTTGAGATTTGGCGATCGCAAGCTGCCGCAACCCTTGCCTTTCTAGTTCCTAAAATTGTTGGCAATGCTCCTACCGATCGTGACGGACTAGTAGATGATCTTGTGCGCGCGCTCAATAATTTGCCTGCTCGTCCTGATGGTCGTCAACCCTATGCGGGCATTTTCCCAGCAGCCGATCTGCAAACATGGCGAAACCGTGCTGCAACTACGCTTCAAGCTTTGGTTCCCAAAATTCAGAATGTTGAGGGTAGTGTTTATGATGGGGCGATCGATGATTTAATTCGCTTTATTCGTAAATTGCCCGCACGTCCGACAGGGCGATCGCCCTATTCAGGACTATTTCCCCCTGCCGATCTAGCCACATGGCGACAACAAGCCTCACAGTCTTTAGTTGCGGCGATCGCGACTATTACCGATCCCAACTATACCGATATCGATGGCAGAATTGATGACCTAATTCGGGTAATGAGTAGGTTGCCCCTACGTCCCATTCTCCGTAAGCCCTATGAAGGTCTGTATCAAGCACCAAACCTCGTACAGTACCGCAAATTAGCATCCCAGCGGTTACAGCAATTGATAGCCGATCTCAAGGACGATTTCAATCCCAAAGATGTATTGGTAGATAGTACAATTCGCGCCTTAAATAATTTGCCCGCCCGTGTGGCTACTCAAGAACCCTATGCTGGTTTATATCCGCCCACGGTCGCTACTCCCAATCTGCTGACCCTAGACCAATTAAAAGCGATCGCGATCTACACTAGCCAAGATCGACTCAATCAGTTGCTACCCAACCTCAATACCACCATGCAGCGTTATGGCATTACTACCCCATTACGCAAAGCCCATTTCCTATCCCAAACTGCCCATGAAAGTGATGGCTTTAATACTAATGAAGAATATGCCTCTGGTTCGGATTATGAAGGGCGCAAGGATTTGGGCAATACCCGTCCTGGGGATGGAGTTAGATTCAAGGGGCGCGGACTCATTCAGATAACGGGACGCTCTAACTACGCTTCTTGCGGTCAAGCGCTTGGAGTGGACTTGATCGGTAATCCCCAACGCTTAGCAGACTTCGATCTGGCTTGTTTGAGCGCGGGTTGGTTTTGGGATACCAATCAAATCAATAATTATGCCGATAGTGATGATATCGTCACGATTACCCAAATTATCAATGGTGGTTTAAATGGCTTAGACGATCGCCAAGCTTATCTCGATCGCGCCAAGCAAGTATTTGGAATTTAGCGTGGTTGTAGAATGGATTGAATATTTACAGGTTTTAGCGAGGGTAAATTAATGACTCTGCAACCTTTAATCTCTGATACAGAGATCGCTCCTGAGATTGATTATCCTGACAGTGATGGTAATCCTATGGCTGACAATACCGAGCAATATCGCTGGATTGTGATTATCAAGGAAAACCTAGAGATCATGTATGCCGACGATCCTAATGTATTTGTAGCAGGGGATTTGCTCTGGTATCCAGTCCGTCACACTCAAAAACGAGTTGCGCCTGATGTGATGGTGGCTCTAGGTCGTCCTAAAGGTCGGAGGGGATCTTATAAACAATGGTTAGAAGATAACATTGCGCCACAGGTCGTTTTTGAGATCCTGTCCCCCAGCAATAAAGATCGGCGCGGGCAAGATTCCCTTGAAGATAAGTTTGACTTTTACCAAACCTATGGCGTTCAGGAATATTATATTTACGATCCCGACGATCTCATGTTAGAAGGCTGGCAGAGAGTAGGCGATCGCCTAGTGCAAATTCCATCGATGCTCAATTGGGGCAGCCCATTATTAGGGATTAAATTTGATTGGGCGATCAGACAGGAATTAATTATCTCGCGTCCTGATGGTCAGAGATTTTTATCGCCAGTAGAACTAAGCCAGCGTTTACAGCAGTCAGAAATCCAAGTGTGGCAAGAACAGCAACGCACCGCTGAAGAGCGTAGACGAGCTGAATCCCACCAGAAACGCGCCGAACAAGAAAGCCTACGTGCAGAACAAGAAAGCCTACGCGCCGAGCAAGAAAGCCTACGTGCAGAACAAGAAAGCCTACGTGCAGAACAAGAAAGCCTACGTGCAGAACAAGAAAGCCTACGTGCAAATCGTCTTGCGGAGCGGTTAAGAGCTTTAGGCATCGATCCAGACGATGTATAAGCTTAATGGCAATTTGGGACTCTGTGGCGCACATCGCACTGGTAAAACCACCTTAGCGATCGCCCTAGCCAATCGCTTGCATATTCCCTTCGTGCGTACCACGACTAGCCAAGTTTTTGCCCGACTTGGTTTAGATCCTGCCGAACCGATGGACTTTAATACGCGGCTGTTCGTCCAAAATCATGTTTTAGATGCTGCCGAGCAAGTTTGGCAGGATGCAGCTACACCATTTATTAGCGATCGTACCCCCATCGATATGATCGCCTATACCCTCGGCGATATCCAAGGCAAAACTGAAGTGGACTTTGACTTACTCAGTCAATATATAGATCGTTGCTTTGCGAGTACTAATCAATTCTTTCAACATCTGGCAATTATCCAACCAGGCATACCTCTTATATATGAAGAAGGCAAAGCTGCACTCAACGCCGCCTATATCGAGCATATTAATATCTTAGTGATTGGGCTATGTGGTGATTCGCGACTTAAAGCAGAAGTGTTTTGCAATGCACGGGAGGCGATCGCACTTGATTTGAGGATTAGCAATGTTTTAACCTACAGCAATTATCGATCAAACGAACCACAAGGAAATTTTTGAAAGCGTTGCAAAGCAACGCTTTCAAAAATTTCCTTGGTTTGGGTTTGAGCGCAAAGCGCTGTAAGGTGAGTTCTAATATTTTGAGGTCGAAATAATGATAGTTGTACCAAATAATCCCAAAATCTCGGTTGATGAATATTTTGAATGGGAAGCAAGGCAAGAAATCAGGTATGAGTACATCAATGGAGAAGTATTTGCGATGGCAGGCGGGACAATCGACCATAGTACGATCGCTGCTAATTTAATTGCTTTATTGCGCCCGCATGTTAGAGGTCGAAATTGTCGAGTACTAGGTTCGGATGCGAAGGTGGGAATTTCTAAAAATGGTGAGTTTTTCTATCCCGATCTATTGGTGACTTGCGACGATCGCGATCGCAATTCTGCAAGAGCCGTATTTTATCCAACTCTGATTATTGAGGTTTTGTCTCCTAGCACCGAGGCTTACAACCGAGGTGGTAAGTTTGCCCGTTATCGTCAGTTAAGCAGCTTGTGTGAATATGTGCTAGTTAGCTCGGAGCAAGTTGAAGTTGAAGTCTTTCGACTAAACGAACGTAGCAAGTGGGAGCTAACATCCTATGGCAGAGATAATTTGGTACAGTTTCCCAGCATTGATTTTGAATGCACGATCTCTGAAATTTATGAAGACGTGAATTATGCTGACTGATATCCATCCCGCATGACCGATCAGACGATCGCCACCTTACGACCGATATAGTTGTTTTAAATAACTTGTAGACGGGCTTCGACTTCGCTCAGCCCTCGGTGTAAGCTAGCTGAGCGAAGTCGAAGCTGTAGTTTTTATTTGAATTATCTATA
>NZ_LIRE01000221.1 GCF_001402795.1 Pseudanabaena sp. 'Roaring Creek' | reverse complement strand
CACAACTTCCCTCTCGATTTGGCTGCTGTTGATGTAGCACCTGTTGCAATGGCTGCTCCTGCTATCAACGGTTAATTCCGAGTGATGTTCTAGTCCAAATCTAGATAAATAAAAAAGCTCTCCGTAAGGGGAGCTTTTTTATAGCATTAGCCAGTTATGTTAGGACAAAAACCAGAAGAGTGTTGCGCCGCAACACTCTTCTGGTTTTTATGTCTTAAAGCTATATTTATTGTGCTGTAAGGTTTGCTTAGGATATCAAAACCCCAAAGATGGGGCGCGGCGCGAAGCGCCGCTCCCCATCTTTGGGGTTTTGATTTGTTCTAATGTTAGTGGCGGTGTTTTATAACACAACTCTCTTTTTTTGCTTTAATTAACCTGACTAGAGTTATACCTAATTTATCTATAAAGACGATATTTTTGTGCGATAATTCAAAAGAGAACGCGTAAATAGCTTTTCCTGTGAGCTTTGTATATGCATATATGGCAAGTTAAAGATCGCATTTTGGACTTGGTTAGTAAATATAAGTCTCAGGTAGATTTTTTTGCGATTCGATTAGAACGATCGCAAGGGGCTGATATTTTTTTACGCAGTGGCAAGGTCGAAACCTTGAGTACAGGGATCTCACTCGGCGGACAGGTGAGGGCTTGTCATCGAGGTGGCTGGGGATTTGCTAGCTTTAACGATCTAGATAGTTTAGAACTAAAAATCAAAGAAGCGATCGCAGCAGCAAAATGGGTAGGTAACGCCGAAACCTTATTAGCAGCAGTCGAACCTTTACAGGCAAAAGTATCCCTCATTAAAGAAAATCCCCAACAGATTCCCCTGATTGATAAAAAAAATCTTTGCACTCATTACAGTGATATTTTGCGATCGGTTTCCGATCGCGTAGTGAGTACTTCAGTCCGCTATGGGGATTGCACGCAGCAAGTTTTATTAGTAACCTCCGAGGGGACGACGATCGAGCAAGAATGGGCTGACTGGGAATTAAGAGCTTCGGCGATCGCCAGAAATGGGGATATCGTTCAAACTGGTCGAGAAACCTTTGGTTCCAGACGAGCCTATGGCGATCTGCTGAATTTAGAGCCACAAGTAATCGGTGCGGCTCAGCGAGCCGTTACAGCCTTGGATCTACCAATGGTGCGGGGTAATAGTTATACAGTTGTAATTGACCCGATTTTAGCAGGATTGTTCGTTCACGAGGCTTTTGGGCATCTTTCGGAGGCTGATATGCTCTATGAAAATCCTGACATGTTAGAAACTATGAGCCTTGGTCGAAAATTTGGTTCGCCTGATTTACAGATTTTTGATGGGGCGGACATTGCCGAACATCGTGGCAGTTATCTGTATGACGATGAAGGTGTAGCAGCAACTACAACTCAGTTAATTGCCGATGGAGTATTAGTTGGTAGATTACATTCGCGAGAAACTGCGGGAAAGTTGGGTGAAAAGGTTACAGGCAATGCTCGCTGTTTGGATTATCACTATCCTCCAATTGTCCGCATGACTAATACTTGGATTGCCAGAGGAAATATTCCTGTTGCTGACTTGTTTAATGACATTCCGATCGGTGTGTATGCCAGGAATTGGCAGGGAGGAATGACCAATGGTGAAATGTTTACCTTTACCGCAGGTGAGGCTTGGATGATTCGTCATGGAAAAATTGCTGAACCCGTAAAAGATGTCACCATCTCAGGCAATGCCTTTGAGACTTTGGCGGATATTGAGGCGATCGGTAATGACTTTATATGGGACGAGTCGGGAGGCTGTGGCAAGGGCGGACAAAGTGGTTTGGCTGTTGGCTGTGGTTCCCCAAGTTTGAGAATCAAGAATGCGATTGTGGGAGGCGAGCACCATGGCTAGAGTAAAAACTGAACTCAGAGAAGTTAATTTTCAGTTGGTGCAGACGATCGCCAATCAGCAGATAGCAGAAGATCGACTCAACTTGCAGTTGACGCGATTAAGGTTGATGTGTGATTTTGTCTCAGCTTTGAATGCGGCTCAGACTATTAATGAAATCTATCAAATTGCTCTCAATGGCATTTGTCCTGCTCTACGGATTTCCCGAGCCGCGATACTCACTAATGACTCTAGGCATTGTCTGCGTTACCGAGAATCCGTAGGGATTAGTCAAGAATACCAGCGGGAAATCGAGAATTTTTTTGAAGGCTTTGACAATCGCGAAGAATTAAAACATCGTACTTTTCCTTACTGTGCCGTATTACCTAGCGATCGGACTTTACAAAGGATTTGCCATGATGAAAATATCGGAGCCTTAGCCGTATTTCCCCTAGAGTATGAGCATCGACATTTAGGCGACATAGTTGCTTATTTTGATATACCGAGACAGTTCACTGAAGAAGAAGTCCAGTTAACCCAAACTATTGTTACTTATATTGCGATCGCTTTAACGCGCAAGCAAGCAGAGCAAGCCCTCAAAAGTAGCCAACAATTCATTCAACGCATCGCCGATACGACTCCTAATATTCTCTATATCTACGATATTGAAGAAAGTCGTAATATTTACTGCAATCAAGCAATTACCCATTTGCTGGGCTATACTCCTTCAGAAATACAAGCAATGGGGGAATCAATGATTTCCAGCATTATTCATCCCGATGATTTACCTAAGGTCAACGAACACTATCAAGATATTCGCGATAACAAAATGGAAGACCTATTTGTTATTGAGTATCGCATGAAAGATATTCATGGCAAATGGAAATGGTTTTACAGTCAGGAAACTATTTTCTTGCATAATGATGATGGTAGTGTGAAGCAAATTATTGGTGCGGCATCGGATATTACGGAATTAAAAGAAGTAGAAACGAGATTACAATCATCCCTTGCTGAGAAGGAAGTCCTGTTAAGAGAAGTTCATCATCGAGTTAAAAATAATCTAAGTGTAGTTGATAGTTTGTTATCAATGCAAGCTCGTCATGTCAGCGATGTGGAAGCCCTGAAATCCCTTTCCGATAGTCAGCGACGGATTCATACAATGTCACTCATCCACGAACAGTTATATCAGTCTCAGGATGTGGATAAGGTTGATTTTTGTGAATATCTCCAGCGGTTAGTTGTGAATCTCTATAGTTCCACAAACTTTAATGCTAGCGATATTGAATTAAAGTTAGATATTAAGCCCACATTGTTAAATATTGACACGGCAATTTCGATGGGGTTGATTGTGAATGAATTATTAACTAATGCCTTTAAATATGCATTCCCAAATCACAATAAGGGTCTAATTGAAGTGGTTTTATATAATTCTATAGAAGATCGTATTTTGCATTTAATTATTCGTGATAATGGAATTGGGCTTCCGCAGACTGTTGATTTTAAAGCGACAACTTCTCTTGGATTAAGATTAGTGAGGATTTTAACGCAGCAATTGAGAGCAAATCTAGATTTATCCTGTTCTATTGGTACTAGCTTCCATTTTACTTTGCAGACAAGTTGATAGAGGCTCTCGACAATAAACTCCAAAAGTCAATAGGCGGCAATTCTCACCGCTTATTGACTTTTGGAGTTTTCCTATCTGCTATCGCTACAGTCAATCGACTTATAGTCGTTTTAAATAACTTGTAGACGGGCTTCGACTTCGCTCAGCCCTCGGTGTAAGCTAGCTGAGCGAAGTCGAAGCTGTAGTTTTTATTTGAATTATCTATA
>NZ_LIRE01000708.1 GCF_001402795.1 Pseudanabaena sp. 'Roaring Creek' | reverse complement strand
TATAGCTGCCGCCAGTTTTGTTAGGACAAAATCAAAACCCCAAAGAGAGTTGCCGCGCTCCGCGCGGCAACTCTCTTTGGGGTTTTATATCCTGATACAGTTTGCGGCAGCTATAATTGTTCGCTGCGGAGGGAATCAAAATTTGGGTTTGATATGATAGAGATCGCCGATTTCGATTTCTGTTTCGATAACTGCCCCTCAACAAATTCTAAGATCATGCCCCTGTTTGACATCCGCACCCCTTGGCCACCTACTGCCGATCAACCCAAAGCGATCGCCCAATTATTAGATGGATTGCAAAAAGGACTCCGTTATCAAACGCTTTTGGGCGCAACGGGGACAGGTAAAACCATGACTGTCGCCAATGCGATCGCAAAATATCAAAAGCCGACTCTAGTTTTAGCGCATAATAAGACCTTAGCGGCTCAGCTCTGCAATGAATTGCGCGAATTCTTTCCGAATAATGCCGTTGAATATTTCATCAGTTATTACGATTACTATCAGCCCGAAGCATATATTCCCGTCACCGATACCTATATTGAAAAGACGGCTTCGATTAACGATGAAATCGATATGCTGCGCCATTCCGCAACGCGATCGCTATTCGAGCGCAAAGATGTAATTGTGGTTGCTTCCGTAAGCTGCATCTATGGTTTGGGTATTCCTGAGGAATATCTTAAAGCTTCGATCCCCTTGGCGGTGGGTGTCGAGTACGACCAACGCGAATTATTGCGATCGCTTACGAACGTACAGTACGAGCGCAATGATATTGAAATGGGCAGGGGTAAATTTCGCGTCAAGGGAGACATTTTAGAAATTGGTCCAGCCTACGAGGATCGGACGATTCGGGTAGAGTTCTTTGGTGATGAAATCGAAGCAATTCGCTATGTCGATCCCGTCACGGGAGAAATCTTACAGAGTTTGGATGCCTTAAATATTTATCCCGCGCGGCACTTTGTGACCCCTGCCGAGCGCTTGGAGGTCGCCTGTGCGGATATTCAAGCGGAAATGGAAGCGCGACTGGAAGAATTAACTAATGCGGGCAAGTTACTGGAAGCGCAAAGGTTGGAACAACGCACGAAATATGATCTGGAACTGCTAAGAGAAGTCGGCTTTTGTAATGGAGTGGAGAACTATTCGCGGCATTTGGCAGGTCGACAAGAGGGGGAATCTCCAGCTTGTTTGGTGGATTACTTCCCCAAGGATGATTGGCTGTTGATCGTTGATGAATCCCATGTTTCCATTCCCCAAATTCGGGGGATGTATAACGGCGATCGCGCCAGAAAAATGACGCTCATCGATCATGGCTTCCGATTGCCCAGTGCCGCTGATAACCGTCCCCTGAAAGCGGATGAATTTTGGGGTATGGTCAAACAATGTATTTTTGTGTCAGCTACTCCTGGGGACTGGGAGATGGAAGTCTCAGAACAGGTGGTCGAGCAAATCATCAGACCGACAGGGGTCGTTGATCCTGAAGTATTTGTCCGTCCAACTGATGGGCAAGTGGACGATCTTTATCACGAAATTCAGGAACGAATTAAGCGGAAGGAAAGAATCCTCATTACAACCTTGACAAAGAAAATGGCTGAGGACTTGACTACCTATTTTCAGGAACGAAATCTAGCGGTACGGTATCTCCATTCAGATATTAAATCGATCGAACGGATTGAAATTCTTCAAGATTTGAGGCGCGGTACGTTCGATGTGTTAATCGGTGTCAACCTATTGCGAGAGGGTTTGGATTTGCCTGAGGTTTCTCTGGTGGCAATTCTAGATGCGGATAAGGAAGGATTTTTGCGAGCCGAGCGATCGCTGATTCAGACGATCGGACGCGCGGCGCGAAATATTGCGGGACAGGTGATCATGTATGCCGATCGCATGACCAATAGCATGGAAAAAGCCATTTCAGAAACAGAACGTCGCCGCCGCATTCAAATTAAATACAATGAGGATAACCAGATTACGCCGAGATCGATCGTGAAATCGATTGAAGGCAACGCCATCTTAGAATTTCTATCGGTATCCCGTCGTCTCAACGAGCGGCAATTGGAATATGTAATTAATAATGCCAAGGAAATTTCGTTAGACGATATCCCTACGGTAATCGAACAGTTAGAAGCCCAGATGAAGGATGCGGCGAAAAAACAAGAATTCGAGCAAGCTGCAACCTACCGTGACAAGATTAGGGCTTTGCGCGATCGCTTAATTGGCAAATAACTTTTAGCGATCGCCAAGAAGAGAAGGTTGGTGCTTTGCACTAAACTTCTCTTCTTTTGATATTGTCCTAATGCAAGTGGCAACAGCTATAAAATCTAGAAGAGCGTAACGCTCTTCTAGATTTCGGTTTTTATACCAAAGCTCCAGTCACTTGAATGAGGACAAATCAAACCCCAAGAATTGACTGGCGGCGCGAAGCGCCGCCAGTCAATTCTTGGGGTTATGTCCTAATACACTTGGCGACAGCTATACTACATATCAAGTTCTTGCTGCAAACGCAGGAGATTTTCTGGGCGATAACTTGGATCATGCTGCCAGCGCTGTTTTACGGTTTCATGCAACGAGGAAATATCCCCTTCTATCTCGCGTCGAACTTCTCCAGCAAGTTTAAATATACCCTTTGGTTCGTTATCAAAAGGAATGTCAAACTGCGGATTGATCGGAGATTCCACGCAACTGCGATCGATCGCTAGCCCCAGTTTCTCAACCCATTCCATCATCCATTCTAAGGTAATATCTGACAAACCATACTTCTCTTTAACACCACCGCCAATACTGCCGTGATCGCCGACAAACCAGAGTTGATGGATTTGGGTTTCAGACCCATCACTGAGTTCCATTGGCGTAACTAGAAAGGATTTGCGAAGTTCATCGATCGCTACGGCATGAAAAGCATTTTGAATTAAGCGATTGATTTTGACATCAAAAAATTCATATTGCTTATTCACCCAATTATCTAAAGGGAAATTGGGAATGAGATCGGGAATGCCTAAGGAGCCCACCGTATCCCAGCAACATAAGGCTCGAATCGACACATGTTCGCCATAGGTTTCCCGAAATTTAATAGCTTTCTCTCCGCTGGGATGGGTTGAAGAATTGCGATCGCGATAGAGTTGATAGGCTTCAGGCGTTTTATGGATATATTGCCGTTTTAGCAATCCCGCACAGTAAATAAAGCCTGCCACACATCTCACGGTATAAGCACCGCGACTAAATCCAAACAGATAGATTTCATCACCTTCTTGATAGTTCAAGCTCAAAAAGCGATAGGCTGATTGAATCTTTTGATCAATGCCCCAACCAAAAGCTCCACCGCTAATTTGGTCGATAAAATCACCATCAGTGCCAATTCCTTGATCGTAGAAAACAATCTGCTGTATTTCTAGATCGTCTTCTGCTTGAACAGATTGAGCGATTTTTAAAACATTGGTAGCATCTGGCTTTTCTAGCTTGATCCAAGTTCCATCACAGCAAACAATTAGTCTTTTCATAATTTGCAGAAGAGGCTATAGCTATATAATATTCAAATAATATTCAAAAACATACTGAATTAACCCATGTCGATCGCATTTAGTAAATATCACGGATTAGGTAACGATTTTATTTTAATTGATAATCGGCATAGTGCCGAACCAATTTTTACTGCTGAGCAGTCGATCAAATTGTGCGATCGCAATTTTGGTATTGGTGCAGATGGAGTGATTTTTTTGCTAACGACGGTTGATGGCGGACATCAGATGCGGATTTTTAATTCCGATGGCTCTGAGCCAGAAATGTGTGGCAATGGAATTCGCTGCCTAGCTAAATTCATGGATGATTTAGGTATCCCTACCCTTGAGAGAAAGTATTCCATTCACACGGGAGCAGGGCTAATCGTACCGCAGATGGATGCGGATGGACAGGTCACTGTCGATATGGGTAAACCATTTTTGACTGCTGCCGAGATTCCTACTACTTTGGGAGAAGCAGGCGATCGCAAAGTGATTGATTTTCCTGTCGAAGTGGGCGGCAAGGTTTGGAATGTAACGACCGTAAGTATGGGCAATCCCCATTGCATGATCTTTGTAGATGAGGTTGCTAGCATTCCCTTAGCGGAAATCGGTGTTCTCTTTGAACATCATCCCGCATTCCCAAATCGGACTAATACTGAGTTTGTGGAAGTAGTGAATCGGGGCTATGTGAAAATGCGAGTATGGGAACGCGGTGCAGGGGCAACCCTTGCCTGTGGCACTGGAGCCTGCGCGACGGTGGTTGCTGGAGTTTTAAACGATCGATGCGATCGCAATTGCACGGTTAATCTTCCTGGAGGAGATTTACAAATTCATTGGTTGGCAGAGAGCGATCGCGTTTTGATGACAGGTCCCGCCACCCTTGTATTTACAGGTTCCTTAAAACTTTAAAGATTTTAGCTAAAAATGGTAACGCCATTTTCAGCTTTAAAAAACCAGTAAGGGTTTGAGATTCCCAAAATGGCAACACCTTTTTGGGAATTGGTATAAGAATTGTGATTGAGAATCGCAATATTTCTTATTCTTTACAATATTTAGCGATTGATAAAAGCGATCGATAAAAGCGATCGATAAAAGCGATCGATAAAAACAAATTTAGAGGTTTAACCATGAGCGAAACTATTTTTAGCAAAATTATCAAACGGGAAATCCCTGCGACTATTCTCTACGAAGACGATCTAGCTCTCGCTTTTCGGGATGTCAATCCCCAAGCTCCCGTCCATTTCTTGGTGATTCCCAAAAAGCCCATTATTAAACTTTCGGAAGCAACTAGTGAGGATGAATCTTTACTTGGACATTTACTGCTAGTCGCCAGTAAGGTGGCAGCCCAAGAGGGACTAACAGGTTTCCGTCTAGTGACTAACAATGGTGCAGAGGCAGGACAAACTGTCTTTCATTTACATATTCATGTCTTAGGTGGACGATCGCTAGATTGGCCCCCAGGTTAATAAATTCAGAAGAGCGTACCGCCCGCTAAGCGGGCGGTACGCTCTCTGGTTTTGGTTTTCAAGTTAAGAAATGGCGTAGCCATTTCTTAACTTGGGATAAAGCCTCAGTACAGCAATTCTCATTATGACTTTTGATTTGTCTAAGCCGTCAAATTTTGAACGAAAGCATCGGCTTTTTAAAGATCGCTATTGCGGCTATTCTCAATAGTTGCCGCCAGATAAAGACAAAATTTTCATAATGAGAATTGCTGAATTCTTGGGGTTTATGTCCTAATATACTTGGCAACAGCTATAATTCACAAAAGTGTTGTCACACTTTCGTGAATTGGTATTACTAGGATTGCTCGTTTGGTTGTCTTCTTCTCTCTGATAGACGCATCAAGATTTCTGTATGAACTTCGCGAGTGATGGGATAAAAATATGCCAAGGCTAAGCCGATAATTAAAGCGATCGTCGGTAAAGGACCAATCGCCAAACGAATTGCAAATAGAGCCGATTCGGGCTGGATCGGCGCGGGTTGACAGGGTATGTTTTCTTTAAATTTGGCAAAAGCCAGTCCTTGCCCCAATAGAAACAGACCGATCGCTAAACCGAATTTTTGTAATAGCACCATAAAAGCGTAGAAGATACCTTCACGACGCTGACCTGTTTCCAATTCATCGAGATCGGTAACATCGGGAATCATCGACCAAGGAATCAGATAGGCAGTGGAAATGCCACAGCCTGCCATAATCGCCAGCACATAGAGCATTGTTGTTTGCCCTGGTTGGATGAAAAATAGACCTGCTTGCGCGACGATCCAGATTCCCGCACCCATGAAATAGGCTATTTTCTTACCAAACCTCTGACTGATATAGCTCCATACGGACAGCATGAGCAATGCCGTGCCCTGAACTGCGATTGTCACGAGGATGAAATCGCTCTCTTTCATTTTCATCCAATTCACGACGAAATAGGGAATGATGGAAGCGGTGATTTGGAGCGAAAGCCAAGAGCAGAAGTAGATGCCGATTACATAGAGAAAGGGGCGATTGTTAAAAACTACTTTTAATTGCTCGATAAAACTCAGTTCTTCATGGACTAGGGGATCTAAAGATGCATTGTGGAGTCGATGGCGATCGCTTGCAATGGCACGGCGCTTGATGCCCAAAACGCACCAGTAAATTGAAATGCAAGAAATAATCGCACAGACTGCGCCTAAGACAATATATTGCGTTCCACCAGTATCGCAACTACCCGTTTGACGGGCGGGGTCTTTAAAAAAGGCAAAAATTAATTGGGCGATTACTAAAGAGAGAATGCTACCACCGATGGAAAAGGTAAAACGGAAACTATTTAAACTGGTTCTCTCGTTATAATCTTGGGTGATTTCAGGGGTGAGCGCTGTATAGGGGAGGTTAACAGCCGTGAAAAAAGTATTAAACAGAATGCCAACGATCGCGTAATACCAAAACAAAACAGTTTTATCGGTACTAGGTACTAGCCATTGAGCGAAAAATGCCAGTCCTAGAGGAATTGCTGCGTAGAGCATCCAAGGCAACCTGCGTCCCATGCTCGATCTTGTGCGATCGCTGAGAACGCCAACGATCGGATCGTTAACTGCATCCCAGAATTTACCAATTAAGAGAACTAGCCCTGCAAGGGCGGGATCTAGTCCTGCAACATTGGTGAAAAAGAATAAGAGAAAGAATGACAGAATATTTGTGGTGATGGCAGTACCGAGATCGCCAGCTCCATACGCCATTTTTTCACCAAAAGTCAGTTTGGCTTGCGTAAGATCGTATTGGGACAAGTCTAAAGAATCTTCGGAATTACTCATGATTAATTGTGTAATTTCATTATTTACAAAGGTTATTGCAAAAAGTAGCTGGGCATAATTAAAAACTTGAGCCAAAATTTTTAGCGCGTACTCGGAGTGCGCTAAAGATTCTGGGGTTTTATATTTAATTGCGCCTAGCTACTTAGATAAATGATGCTAAGGATCGAGCTTGCCATTACTCCTTTAGAATGGCTTTAGCATAGAGCAATCCTTGCTCGCCATAATGGGAATAGTAATTTTTGTAAGTTATTTTTTATGAATCTAGAAAATCCAACCAGTCCAGAGTCGGCAACTCCCTATCAACTACGCAATTTGTTAGTGGCGATCGCGGCGATCGTGTTAACGGCAGCGCTATTTTTGGGCTTTCAGGCGCAGCAAAGTGGGACTTCGCTGGATGCGGTTGCAGCGGCAGCCTTGCCGATAGATGTCGCTTTAGCCAATAGCAAACCTACCACGATCGAGTTTTATGCAGATTGGTGTACGAGTTGCCAGTCGATGGCGGCGGATAATTTGTCACTGGAAAAGGAATACAGCGATCGCATGAATTTTGTGATGCTGAACGTAGACAATACCAAATGGTTGCCAGAGATGACGAAATATCGCGTCGATGGCATTCCTCGATTTATTTTTTTAGATCCTGCTAATAAAGCGATCGGTGACTCTACGGGAGCGATTCCCCGCGAAATTATGGCGGCAAATATTGAAGCGGCGATCGCCGATCGCCCTTTGCCCTACAACAGTACTAGCAGCGATCGCATTTCACCTGTTACAGAACCGCAAGCTGCTGATATTTCCCAACCACGAGACCACGCCAAAAAGTCCTAAAAGCAGTCTTAAAAGAGTCGCGCTTTGCGCGACTCTTTTTATCTCGAATTATTGGGAACTGGCGATACGTTATTGGGATTCGCATTGGGTAAAGGCAATGGAATACTTTCAATCGTACTTGTAGCAGCATTGTTAGTATTTGAAGGATTAGAGGCAGCATTGCCAGAATTATTAACGGAGTTATTAGCGGAATTAGAATTTGCCGCATTGGGGGCATCTGCACCCGTAGTTGGAGGATTCTGATTGCTGCTGGGTAACTTGCCGCCGTTAAGAAAATATTCGTAGGTAGCCCGTGAAATTTGGCGAATCAACTCATTGGCGCGTTGGTCATTGTCGGGTCGTTTGACCATAACAGCGATCGCATAACGCTTCCCATTAGGCATATCAACGATCCCCGCATCCCCAACCGATGATGCAATATCCCCAGTCTTGTGGATAATTCTGGCATCCTCGCCAATGCCCTGCGGCAAAAGTGTATTAGTTACGGGACGACGCATGATATCCATAAAGCGATCGCGACTGCGAGGCTCGATCAATTTGCCGCGATCGATCATAGATAGCAATGTTGCCAAATCCTGCGTACTGATCGTATTTGTTCCTTCGAGATCGGGGAGTTGATTGTTAATGACGATCGAATTTAGTCCCCAAGATTTAAAGCGCTGATTGAGGGCAACAGCCCCCCCCAAACGCTTGATAATCATATTTGTTGCCGTGTTATCGCTAATAACGATCATTTTGGTGGCAGTTTCTAAAGCCGAAATTTTTGTACCCGTTGGCAAATATTGCAGTTCACCAGCTTGCCCTACCTTTACATCGGCGGTCATTTCCAACTGCTCGTCAAGCTTGATTTTGCCTGCATCCACATCTTGGAAAAAGGCAACCAAAATTGGTGTTTTGATCGTACTTGCGGCGGCGATCGGCTGATTTGCTCCAAGTTGGACATAGGTTCCAGAATCTAGATCGACTATCATCATCTGCATGGTCAAATCTTTTTCTTTTGCAGCTAATTCCTTGATCTTGGCGAGTAGTGCCGTCGCCTCAGTTTTGAGCTCGAGAGGAGCGATATCTTGACTTGTCTTACTAGTTTCTTCTTTGGTAACTATTTCAGGAGCCATACTTTTGGCTCGGATTGTCTGCTGATTTTGCCAAAAGGATAGTGCTGTACCTGTAATTACACTCAGACCGATCCCCGCGATCGCTAAGCGCAGTAATTGCCATCCAAAGGACTTGACGGGGGACTTGACGGGGGCAGGTCGGGAGGGATTATTGGGTTTGCGGCGCGTTCTTAATTCGGTGTTTCTTAACTCGGTGTTTCTTAACTCAGTGTTATTGTCAGTTCTATTTTCGGGACGATTTTCAGTTCTATTTTCAGGACGGCTTTCGAGACGTTGCTCTGGACGAGCTTCGCGTCCGTTACGATTGGGCAAGGACTTGATTTTGCTATCTCTGCCTTCGCCTCGACTGTCAGTCCGATTGCTAAACCTATCGATGATGGGTTCGGGCGATCGCATTGTTTCGGGCGATCGGGTCATACGAGTTTTGGAGTCAGAATTAATGGGTTGGAGAACAGCATCACTATTGCTTGTCACTGCCTTGGCACGACGCTCGCGCAACTTATTTAAACGCGCTTCTCGACTTTTTTCGGTAGCGTCAGGCGATGAAAAGTTTCTTGGTTCCACTGCTATTTATAACTCCGATACAAAAATGTCTCTATAGATTGACTAGCAATTTAGTCCAGATGAGCCGTAGCCCAATTGAATTGGCGCAAAATCCCCCGCAGCATGGCAACTTCTGAGGGACTCAGATTTGCCCGATCGAAGATATGCCGAAATTTCCGCAACCGATGAACGGCGGTATGGGGATAAACATAGCCGATCTTCAGCAATACTGCCTCAAGTTGCTGGTAGCAAGCTTCAAGGTCTGCGCGGGTAGCAAGGTCTATGGGTGCTGACTTTATCAAATCTTGGGCGATTTGGCTAGTCAAATTTTCTTGACATGGGGGATTTCCCCCGTTTTCCCTAAGGTCGTCCCTCAGCAATTGCAGTTGATAGCAGCAAATGCCTACGGACTGAGCCAAGTTGAGGGATGGATAGTCGGGATTGACGGGAATTCGGATCACTTGCTGGCAATGTTGGAGTTCGCTATTACTCAAGCCCCGATCCTCAGCCCCAAAGACGATCGCGCTAGTTTCCGCTTGCATCAACCAACTCAGTCCTCGGGCGGGATTTGTAAGGGGCATCTCCCCCTTGTCAATACGACCTGCAGTGGCGATCGCTCGATAACAATCGACTAAGGCGGCAGGTAAACTATCAACAACCTTGGCGTTTTCTAAAATTTCTGGGGCATGGACTGCCATCTGTAGAGCTTCTTCCCCAAGGCGATCGCATTGGGGATTAACGAGCCACAGCTCCGTCAGTCCAAAGTTTTTCATTACCCTTGCGACTGAGCCAAGGTTCCTTGCCCCTGCCGTCTCAACGAGGACAATCCTAATATTTGATGTGGTATTTGATCTGGTATTTGATTTGATGTCTGACATATAGCGATCGTAAACCAATTTTTCCGAGGATGCTACCTTTCCCATTCGATATGTCCGTTAATATTAAAATTCTCAAAAGTCTGGAGAATTTCTAGGCAAAATGCCTGTAGTTCCTGATTCTCCTCTCTCTTAGAAAGCTCATACAAGCGAATAAACATCTTTTTCCCTGTCTCAGTTTGCTTAAGATTTTTCTTGAGAAAATTATGTTGGCTGCATAAAGTTTGACCATTTTCAATGGTAGCTAAGCCACCTATATCTTTAGGCTTAATATGATCGACATGCAATTCTGCTCCATTCTCTCGACCAAGACCGCAAATTACGCATTTATAACCATCACGCTTTAAAATCTCATTTTTTTGAGCACTTGTAAAATCTTCTTGGCGTTTGTTTATCGCATACTTAGGATCGTATTTATAAACTCCTTTTGCTATTTTTTGGAGAAAGCCCTTTTGGTATAAAGATCTAATTCCCCTGTCAGGATCTCGAAATATTTTCCCAGTACGCTCTCGATATGTTGAAATTACCCAATCAACAGCATCTTTAGTTGATATCTCAACATCAGGGTTCATTTCAAAATATTCCTTAATTATATCGAGTTGAATATTACTTTTTTCTGTGGATTTATGATTAATTTTAGACATTAATTAAGTCGCTTTTCTTAATGGGATTTTCTTTAACTACTTTATATTTTGCCAAACAATTAATTAAACTTCTAGCAACTTCATGTACAACAGGAACTGCAACTGAATTGCCAAACTGTCTATACATTTGTGTTCTTGAAACAGGGATAACAAAATTTTGAGGATAACCCATAATTGCTTTGCATTCATTTTCACTAAGCAACCTAATTCCAGTCTCTCCATCTTTAACAAAAGTTCCAGTTAGTCTCTGGATTTTGTGATAAGTAGAACATAGAGTCTTAACTTGAATTCGAGATTCTCTATCAATTAGTTCTGGTCTCCCATCATCTATTTTAAATAAATATGAACTCTGTAAATGCTTAGATATTGAATACCCACTCACATTTTTTTCTACATAAGAACCAATAAATTCTTTACTTAGATGAGGGATAGGAAATCTGAAATCAGGGATATCAGTGGAAATATCTTCAGATATTCCTACTATGAATATTCTTTTTCTAACCTGCGGTACACCATAGTCTTTGGCATCTAAAATACTCCAAAAAACATGGTATCTAATCTCAGGCTGATATAGAAAAAGGTACTGTCTATTTACAGATATAGATAAGGTTTCTAATATAATACTTAAAGTTTTTCCACCATCATGGGTGACTAAACCCTCAACATTTTCTAGAATAAAAGCTTTAGGCTTTTTCTCCTTTAAAATTTTAACTACATTATAAAATAGGGTTCCCTGTGTTGGGTGTTCAAAGCCTTCACGTTTACCAATCGAGCTGAATGGTTGGCATGGAAATCCAGCAGTTAAGATGTCAATGTCTGGGATTTTAGATGGGTGAATCTGAGTAATATCTCCATGGGGGATATCATCAAAATTAGCTGCATATGTTAACTGGGCATATTTATCCCACTCAGAAGAAAATATGCATTTGCCATTCAGACCCTCTAGAGCAATTCTAAACCCACCAATCCCAGCAAATAAATCTGCAAAAAGAAAACTCATCTTTATATCTTTATTTTTGATATTGATAAATAACTAATATGAATAACTAATATAAATAACTAAGTAGCTAGGCGCAATTAAATATAAAATCTAAAAGCCTGTAACGCACGCGCAGCGTGCGCTACAGGTTTTGATTCTGGGTTTTAATTATGCGCAGCTACTTAATAAAAATAGATTTTTTACTGGGTACGGGTTTAAATAGCCGTGCCCAGTAAATACAATAAGCTCATCCTAATAGCTACGCCATTAGTTACCTGTTTGTCGATCAGGCTTAAACGGGGATCGTCCATTAAGTCAGAGCTAATTTCCACACCGCGATTAACGGGGCCGGGGTGCAAAACTTGGACATTGGGCGCACATTTAGCTAGGCGATCGCGAGTAATCCCATACCTTGCATGATATTCCCGCAAGCTAGGAATTAAGAATTGACCCATGCGCTCCATCTGTAAGCGCAACGTCATCACAAAGTCCGCATCCTCAAGGGCGGGATCGAGGGAATAATGAATTTTTGCGCCAAACTCAGCAAATTCGGGTGGCAATAATGTGGGCGGAGCCGCCAAATGCACATCAGCTCCATTGGTCAGCAAACTCCAAAGATTCGATCGCGCTACCCGTGAATGCAAAATATCGCCGACGATCGCTACTTTTTTTCCCTTCAGATCTTTTGCGGTGGGAGTCTTGGGATTGAGATACATGCAAAGGGTCAGCAGATCTAGTAAGGCTTGGGATGGATGTTCGTGCTTACCATCACCAGCATTGAGGATCGCCACTTTGCCACTGAGGGCATCCATATCGCGGGCGATCGCTAAAGGCACGCCTGCCGATTGATGCCGAATCACCATAATGTCTGTGCCCATCGCCAGAAAGGTGCGGGCGGTGTCTAAAATTGTCTCTCCCTTAGAGAGGGAAGATGTTCCAGGGGCAAAATTGAGGGTATCGGCGGAGAGGCGTTTGGCGGCAAGCTCGAAACTATTGCGCGTCCGAGTTGAGGATTCAAAAAACAAATTGGCGACAACTTTGCTCTGCAAGGTTGGCACTTTTTTATTGCGACGGGATAGTACTTCTAAAAAGCTAACGGCTGTCTGCAAGACCGTTTCGTAATCATTCGGCGTAAAATCGGCAAGCGAGATTACATGTCGGCGCTGCCAAGTGAGTTCAGTCATAGTCATTAGCTTTGAGGCTATGAAATAAAGCGATGGGATAGGATCGCGCCAACGGGGGCTGGTGCAACCATGTCATCGGGTAAGAAAGCACGGGAGCTAACCAGCACTAGGGTGAATAGGAAAATTGCAAAGATGATTAATGGTGCAATGTATTGACGAAAGAAGGGCACGGTTTTAAATCGTAGATAACGATTACATTATCTACGATTTAACGTCAGTTCGGGTTAAGCTGGCAAATTTTAAAAGTCCAAAAGTAAAAGCCTTGCGTAGCAAGGCTTTTACTTTTGGACTTTGAGAAAGAGTTTGCTACGCAAACCCTTTCTCAAAGCCCGTTTCTATCCCGAATCCTCGTTATGCTCTCTGGCTTATCTGCATCAGGACATATAGGGCTCCGCGCGGCAACAATATTTTGGGTTTTAATTTAGTCGTGAGTTTGCCCCGTTTGTAAATTCCACAAACTCGTATAAATTCCATTAATCACCACTAACTCGTCATGTGTCCCCATCTCTACCACTTTACCGCGATCCATGACATAGATCCGATCGGCATTACGAATGGTTGATAAACGGTGCGCGATCGCGATCGTCGTGCGATTTTTGGTGATGCGATCTAAGGATTTTTGAATAGCGGCTTCGGTTTCATTATCCACTGCCGAAGTTGCTTCATCGAGAATCAGGATGGGGGGATTGCGCAGCACGGCTCTAGCGATCGCAATTCTTTGTCTTTGACCACCAGATAGCTTTTGACCGCGTTCGCCGACGATCGTATCGTAACCCTTAGGTAAGGTTTGGATAAATTCGTGAGCTTCAGCAATCTTCGCTGCTTCAACGATCTGCTCCGCAGTTGCCTCAAAGGAACCATAGGCAATATTTTCTAAAACAGAACCATGAAATAGAAATACATCTTGACTCACCCAACCGATACAAGAACGCAGCGATCGCAATTCTAAGTCACGAATATCAATGCGATCGAGAAAAATATTCCCAGATTGAATTTCGTATAGACGTAAAAGCAGCTTGACTAAAGTACTTTTGCCCGAACCCGTTGCACCGACAATAGCCGTAGTTTTATTTGCCGCAATTTCTAAGGATAAGTTCTCAACAATTGGGAAGTTAGCTACATAACCAAAGGTGACATTCTTTAATTGAATATCGCTTTGGCTTTGAGATTGCGGATCTAGAACCTGCGATCCCGAATGAATGGCGATCGGCGTATCTAGTAAATCGAGAATCCGATTGGTTGAAGCCATTGCTCTTTGGTATTGATCGAGGGTTTCTCCCAAACGGGTGAGTGGCCATAATAGACGCTGAATCAGATAAACCATCACCGAATAATTCCCCACTGAAAGCCTTTGCGCCTGCACTTCTAAGCCACCATAGTACAAAATCGCAATGAAGCCGACAAAGATCAAAATCCGAATTAAGGGAACGAAAGCCGCACTATAGGCGATCGCTTGGCGATTGCTTTGACGATAGCGATTGCTTTCTTTCTCAATCCGCTTATGCTCGTAATCCTCAGTCACAAAGGCTTTAATCGTCGTAATCCCACCGATGTTATTGGACAGTTGCCCGTTAAGCAACCCCACATTTTCGCGCACTCGCGCATAGCGAGGCGCAAGAAATTTCTGAAACCAGATTGAACCCCAGAGAATAAATGGCATCGGCAACATCGCCAACCAAGCCACATTGGGCGTAATTACAAAGAACGCTCCCCCAATTAACAGAATTGTTGCCGAAACTTGAATTACCTCATTGGCTCCACCATCGAGAAATCGCTCTAATTGATTGACATCATCACTCAAAATCGACATCAAACCGCCCGAACTGCGCTCCTCAAAAAAAGCCAGTTCTAGTTCTTGCAAGCGATCGTAGGCATCGAGGCGGAGATCGTGCTGAATGGTTTGGGCGAGGTTTCTCCATTGGAGCGCATAGGCATACTCAAATATGGATTCTAGCGCCCAAATTGCGCCGCTAATTGCAGAAAGCACAAACAATTGCGAGGCTAATCCTTGCACCCCCAAGGGATTTGCCCAAAAGTTCTCTTTTTGTAATACCAAATCGATCGCTGCGCCAATTAAAACGGGTGGAGCCAGATCGAAGAATTTATTTAGAATCGAGCAAGTTGTCGCGATCCATATTTGTTTGCGATAATTTCGGGCATATCGAGTCAGTCGGATAAAGGGATGGACGTTAGACATATTAATACATTGCAATGGAGTCTTTGGGGACTTTTCTACAATATGCGATTTGGGGATACTTTAAGGTCATTTTGTGAGGTAAGACATAAGGCTTAGAAAGATATTAATGACTTAACTTTAAAGATAAGTAGGCGATGTGATTGCTTATTAAGTAGCTGAATATAATTAAAGAATAAATACAAAAGCTGTGGCACAATCTGCATATATATCATAGGTTTTGAGGCTTATATTTAAGTACATTTAGCTGCTTACTAAGATTTATAATTCGCTTGCTTAGTAATGATTAATCTGCTTCAATCTATAAAGCCGATCGATTAAAATAAAATTAGTTTATACTTAAGTTGTTTCAACTTGATAATGCTTAGCTAAGTTAGGGGGCAAGGGATTTAGCTTTCGGTAATATCAAAAATCGATCCTGAAAATCCCTGTTAATTCTTAATTTAGAACGATTATTAAATGGGTATTGAATGAATACTGGTAATTTTGACAAAAATAGGAATCTTGCGACACCTCCTCAGATTCTTGACTATCAAATAGTTGAAACTGTTTATTCTGGAAGCCGCACTTTAGTTTGTCTCGCTATTCGTACCTACGATCGCTTCCCCGTAGTCATCAAGCTGCTCAAAAGTGAATATCCGACCTTCAGCGAACTAGTACAGTTTCGCAACCAATTTATCATTGCCAAAAAATTCAATTCCCCAAATATCATTAAAACCTATAGTCTCGAACCATACCAAAATAGCTACGCCTTGGTGATGGAAGACTTTGGCGGGATCTCACTTCAGAAATGGACATTACAGCAAAAAAATGCTTTTTCCTTGCCAGAATTTTTAGAGATCGCGATCGCTCTATGCAATACCTTAGATATCCTGTATCAGGAGCGCATCATCCATAAAGATATCAAACCAAGCAATATATTAATCAACCCCGCCACCAAACAAATTAAGCTAATTGACTTTAGCATTGCGTCCATGTTGCCAAGGGAAATGAAAGAGCTGCAAAATGCTAACTCCCTAGAAGGCACTCTTGCCTATCTCTCGCCAGAGCAAACGGGTAGAATGAATCGGGGGGTTGACTATCGGAGCGACTTTTACTCCTTAGGGATCACTTTCTATGAATTGCTATCGGGTAGTTTACCTTTTAAGTCTAACGATCCGATGGAATTAGTCCATTGCCACTTAGCGAGATTGCCGATTCCAGTTCATCAGATTGCCGACCATGTTCCCTTGGCATTATCGGGCATTATTAGTAAATTGATGGCAAAGAATGCTGAGGATCGCTATCAAAGTGCCTTAGGCATCAAACACGATCTGGAGATCTGCTTGGCTCAGTGGCAGGCAACGACCCATGTTGATGTGTTCGATCTGGGAACAAGGGATTTGAGCGATCGCTTTATTATCCCAGAGAAGTTATACGGTCGGGAAACTGAAGCAAATGCCCTCCTACAATCCTTTGAAAGGGTTGCGCAAGGCAGCACCGAAATGATTTTAGTGGCGGGATTTTCTGGAATTGGCAAGACTGCACTAGTGAATGAAGTCCATAAGCCGATCACTAGAGAACGGGGATATTTTATCAAAGGGAAATACGATCAATTCCAGCGTGATATTCCCTTCTCGGCATTCGTGCAAGCATTCCGAGACCTAATGAAGCAGTTGTTGTCCGAATCAGATGCCCAATTAAATGTATGGGAAATGGAGATTCTGGCAGCATTGAGCGATAATGCCCAGATTTTGGTCGATGTGATTCCCGAACTAACACAAATTATTGGCAATCAACCCTCAGCGATCGCCCTTTCGGGCACTGCCGCGCAGAATCGCTTCAATCTGCTCATGCAGCAATTTGTACGAGTATTTGCCACCGCCGAACATCCTTTAGTTATATTTTTGGACGACCTGCAATGGGCTGATACGGCATCTCTGAAGCTACTGTCATTGCTGATGGCAGATACCAAGCATTTATTGATCGTTGGCGCGTACCGAGATAATGAAGTCTCATCGGCTCATCCCTTGATAATGACAATTAATGAAATCGTGAAATCTCGTGCGATGGTGAAAACCATTAACTTGCAACCATTGAGTCTAGTTGATATGAACCAATTAGTTGCGGATATACTCCATTGCGAACTGTCCTTAGCCAATCCCCTAACAGGATTAGTATACCAAAAGACAAAGGGGAATCCCTTTTTTGCCAACCAATTTCTCAGGACATTGTATGAGGACGGTCAGATTAAATTTGCGAGGGAAACAGGATGTTGGTATGCCGATATTGCTGAGATTAAAGCATTAGCCATCACCGATGATGTAGTGGAGTTTATGGCGAAGAGATTGCAGAAGCTACTGCTACCAACTCAAAATATTCTTAAACTTGCGGCCTGTATTGGAGCACAGTTTGATTTGGCTACCTTGGTAGTGATCGCAGAAAGATCCTTAGAAGAAGTCTCCACCGCCCTATGGATGGCTTTAGGAGAAGGATTAATCCTCCCCGTCTCCGATGTCTATAAATTTTTTGCTCAAAGTGGCGATACGTTAGACCAGACTCAAGCCTCGGTGAATGTGACCTATCGCTTCCTCCACGATCGCGTGCAACAAGCTGCGTATTCCTTAATTCCTGAGGAGCAAAAGGCACAAACCCACTTCAAGATCGGTCAGTTACTTCAGAAAAATCTATCAGAAATAGAACTTGAAGAAAAACTGTTTGATGTTGTCGGACAAATGAATTGTGGGAAGTCCTTAATCGAGCCAAGGGAACGGGAGCTTTTGGCTCGGCTAAATCTCAAAGCCGCTATCAAAGCCAAGAACTCTACTGCCTACATGGCTGCAAAAATGTATTTGCAAACGGGTATCGATCTGCTAGATACAGGCTGGCAAGATCAATACGATCTGACCTTAAAACTTTATACGGCCTATGCGGAAGCTAGTTATCTTAATGGCGACTTGGAGGGGATGGAACGGATTGCCAAAATAGTGCTGGAGAACGTGCAGACAAATTTAGACAAGATCAAAATTTATGAGATTCAAATTGCTGCTCTGTCCGCAAACAATCAAATGTTAGAAGCGATCGCAGTGGGACGAGATGCCCTTCATCAATTGGAGGTCTTGATTCCCAGCGAGCCTAATGATGATTTGAATAAAAAGATGCTTCAGACTCTTGCCGAAAATCTTCAGCATCGAAGGATTGAAGAATTAGTTAACCTACCTGAGATGACGGATCCTTCTATTCAGGCGGCGATGCGAATATTAAGATCGCTGTTTTCCCCAATCTTTGTGGGAGCACAGAATTTGCTTCCTTTTCTTAGTTTCACGATGGTGGATTTATCTCTTCGGTATGGTAATAATCCTGCATCGGCTGTAGGGTATGCTCTATATGGTTTTGTATCCTGTGCTTTATTGGGAGAGATAGAGTCGGGATACAGCTTTGGCAAACTATCCCTCGCGATCCTAGATCGCTTTAATGCCAAAGAATTTAATTCCATGATTCTTTGTCTCTTTGGCACTTTTATTCAACATTATAAGGAACCAATCCGAGATAGTATTCCTATCCTAAAGCAAGGTTATATATTAGGTAGAGAAACTGGTGATTTTAATTATATGGGCTATAATATCTTTAACTATGCTTATACCAGTTTCTTTAGTGGTGCGGAATTAGGGGATTTAGAAGTAGAGTTGGCAAACTATAGCTCGGTGATCGCTGAAGCTAAGCAATATTCTGCTAAGGGTTATCTTGATATTTTGCGACAGACGATACAGAATTTGAGGAATGACAAGGGCTTTTCGGACTGCTTGGATGGGGATATTTATAGTGAAACTTTAATGCTTCCCAAACATCTACAGGATAACGATGGCACCGTACTTTTCACTCTTTATTTCTATAAGCAGTTACTCGCTTACCACTTTGGTAATTATACATCGGCTTTAGAGTTTAAAAATAATGCCGAACTATATTTATTAACTGCCTCAGGCACATCGATAGCTGCTATCTTTCCTTTCTATGCCGCCTTAATATGCCTAGCTCTCTGCCACCAAGAAACAGAGAGGGAGGAGTTGTTAGTATCGTTGCAGAATTACCAAGACAGCCTATATCGATGCTCGCAAAACAGTCCTGTCAATCATTTGCATCAATGGTATTTAGTGGAAGCTGAACGCCAGCGAGTCTTAGGGAATAAGGCGGCGGCGATTGAACATTACGATCGCGCGATCTCTCTTGCTAAAGAAAATCAATTCCTCAACGAAGAAAGCTTGGCAAATGAACTAGCAGCGCAGTTCTATCTCGATTGGGATAAAGAAAAAATTGCCAAAGAATATCTGATTAATGCCTACTATGGGTATGTTCGCTGGGGGGCGATCGCTAAGGTTCAGGATTTAGAACGTCGATACCCCCGACTACTCGCGCCAATTTTACAACAACAAATATCGCTATCTCCGACGGAAACCGTTTTTGCACCATCATCCCTAACTGCGTCCCAAACTCGCGGTAGTCAGTCCTCCAGCACTAGTATTTCTTCTACTCTCGACCTAGAAAGTGTCCTGAAAGCTTCGCAAATCCTTTCGAGCGAAATTCAACTCGATCGGCTTTTGGCTACATTACTGCATACAGTCCTAGAAAATGCGGGGGCTGACAAAGGCGCATTGTTGATGCCCCGTGAACACCAGTGGTATGTGGAAGCATTGGCTACCGTCGATTCCCCTGCACAGGTGCAAACTATCGAGCTACCGAGAAGCCAAGAAGTTCCCCATAGTTTGATTAACAATGTCAAACGTAGTCTGCAAACCGTTGTCATTGATAACGCTGCCCTGCATCCTTCCTTAGCGTCGGATGCCTATATTTTACAAAAACAACCCAAGAGCTTGCTTTGCACGCCAATTTTGCAACAGGGTAAATTAATTGCCATTTTGTATTTGGAGAACCAGATCGCGACAGGGGCTTTTACTAGCGATCGCTTGAGAGTGATTGAAATTCTCTGTACTCAAGCGGCGATCTCTCTAGAAAATGCGCGACTTTACCAACAGTCACAAATCAATTTGGCAGATCTCAAGCAGGCTGAAGTCCAGTTACAAGAAGCGAAGGATTTCTTGCAATTGATCATCGATAATATTCCCCAGTTGGTGTGTTGGAAAGATCCGCAATTAAATTATCTGGGTTGCAATCGACTTTTTGCTGAAACTATTGGCTTTAAATCCTCCCAAGATATTATTGGCAAAACTGATTACGATATGCCTTGGCAAAAAGAAAACTCCGATTTGTTTCGAGAAAGTGAGTACCGAATTCTAGAATCGGGTGTTGCCGAATTGGGGATCGTTGAGTCTGTAATACGGGATGATGGCAAGCAAGCATGGGCGGAGGTGAATAAAATTCCTTTGCGAGATGCCTATGGCAAGATAATTGGTATTTTAGTTACTTTGCAAGATATTACCGATCGCAAACAATTAGAACAGGAGAGATTGAGGCTAATCTCTATTCTGGAAGCCACTTCCGATATTGTGGGGATTGCCGATGTTAACGGTAATAATGTCTATCTCAATCAGTCGGGGCAAGAGATATTAGGGATCCCTGCGGCGGAGGCAAATCAATTTCACATTTCTGAAGTCATCGCTCCTGCCATGCTAGAAACTTTCCAAACTAACATTATGCCCGTAGCGCTGCGCGAGGGGATTTGGTCGGGAGAGATATGTCTGCGGAGTCGGCGCGGAGAAGAAATCTCCGTGTCTCAAGTTCTGATGACCCATAAAAACGCCCAAGGGGAAATAGAATTTCTCTCAACGATTCTGCGTGATATTCGCGATCTAAAACGTATTGAAGCCGAGCGGCAACGCAAATCAGAGGATCTCGCCCAAGCTTTACAGGAACTACAGTCAACACAGCTACAGATGATTCAAAGTGAAAAAATGTCAGCCTTGGGGAATTTAGTCGCAGGGGTAGCCCATGAGATGAATAATCCCCTTGGATTTATTGCGGGAAGCCTCAAGCAAGCCAAACCCACCCTCGCGGATATAGTTGAGCATCTGAGGCTCTATCAAGCAAGTTTGCCTCGCAAAAGTGAAGAGATCCTCAAACATGAAAACGAAATCGATTTGGAATATGGGCTTGAAGACTTACCGAAGATGATTGATTCGATGATGATGGCCTGCGATCGCCTTAGAAATATTAGTACTAGCCTCAGAACTTTCTCTCGTGCCGATCAAGACTATAAAGTACCGTTTAATATCCATCAGGGGATTGACAGTACCATTCTCATCCTCAAGCATCGACTCAAGGCAAACGAATTGCATCCCGAAATTGAAGTCGTCACTAATTACGGAGACTTGCCGCAAATTAAATGCTTCCCTGGACAGTTAAATCAAGTGTTTATGAATATTCTCGCAAATGCGATCGATGCTTTAGAGGAATCTAATCAGGGACGTAGTTTTGAAGAAATTAAAGCCCAACCAAACTGCATCACCGTGACAACTATACTGGAAGAACAGTTTGTGAAAATTATTATTGCCGATAATGGCAAAGGGATGGATGAGGAGACGAAACAGAAAGTTTTCGATCGCTTATTTACGACCAAAGCTGTCGGAAGGGGCACGGGATTAGGTTTGGCGATCGCCAGACAAATAATTGAAGAAAAACATCAAGGAAATATTAAAGTTAGTTCCATCCTTGGTGAGGGTACTATATTCTCAATCGCTATTCCAGCGATATAGTTAAAGCGTGTTTGAGAAGTTTTTACCCTATTAAGTTACATCTAAAAAGCATAATTTGTTATGATTTTATTCATATTCTGATTGGGGGGAATAAGCTCAAGTACTACCGTTTGGCTAAATGTACTATTTTTAGCCCGATGTTGACATAGTAAAACAAGATACAAATATGAATAAAACGCGATTGTTGTCTGCGTCTGAATATGTGCAAAACTTCTCAAACACGCTCTTATGATTAATTTAAGCGGATCTCGATTAATGGTTAACATCAATTCAAATCCTAAGAAATCCGTACCTTTAAGGTTCGTGTTAATCGTTCCTTTTGTGTTGCAAATCTTCGCTACGGTGGGAATAACTGGCTATTTGTCCCTAAAAAACGGACAGAAAGCCGTTAATGATGTTTCTAGTCAATTGCGACAGGAAATGAGCGATCGGATTAACCAGCAAGTCTTAAATTATTTGGACAAACCATATATTGCTGGACAAATGTTTGTTGCCGCCGCGCAAAGGGAGAAGCTCGATCTCACAGATGTTACTAAACTGGAGACAACCTTTTGGCAACTAGTCAGCCAAAATACGATTGAATTCATGCAAATTGCGCTGGTTGACGGATCGAGTATCCAAGTCGAGGATACACCGAATGATGGGATTTTATCTTTTGTGGGGGCAAAAGAGGATCTACCGCAGCGCAAAATCTATCAACTGGGGGATCGCGGGCAAAGATTAAAGTTGGTGCAAACTCAACCCGATTTCGATCCGCGACTGCGACCTTGGTATCAGAATGGACAGAAAGCCACAAAGCCTGTTTGGACGAAACCATATTTAGGGATTACGGTTAAACTGCCTTCGATTGCTTTGACCCAACCGATATACGATGGCAACGGTACTTTTTTGGGAGTCCAAAATAACATCGTTCGGATCGCCAAAATTCATGATTTCCTGAATACACTCAAAATCGGTAAGACGGGACAGACTTTTATTATCGATCGCTCGGGCGCTATCATTGCCAGTTCAAAAATCAAAAACCCCTATATTTTCGATCTGAAAAAGAACACCTTACAGCAGATTGAAGCAACTAAGGCTGACGATCCACTGATTATTGCTACTTCTCAAGCTATTTTGGATAGATTCGGAGATTTTAGTAAAATTGATGCCAGTCAACAGCTAGATTTCACGATCGCGAATCAACGCCACTTCGTCCAAGTTTCCGCTATTCGCGATGGACGTGGCATTGATTGGTTGAGTGTGGTGGTAGTGCCTGAAGCTGATTTTATGGCACAAATTGATGCAAATACCCATACAACTATTCTGCTCAGTTTAGCGGCTTTGGCTGTGGCAACCATATTGGGTATCTATACTTCATTGTGGATTACGCGACCGATTGGCAAGTTGCAGCAAGTTAGTGAGGCGATCGCCACGGGGGATCTCGATCGTACGGTGGAAATCGGCAACATTTACGAACTAGAAGGATTAGCGCGATCGTTCAACCAAATGTCATTTCAACTCCAAACCTCTTTTAATGCCCTTGAGGAACGTGTTGCTGAACGGACGATTGAACTTCGGCAAGCTAAAGAAATCGCCGACAATGCGAACCAAGCAAAGAGCGAATTTCTGGCAAACATGAGCCATGAACTGAGAACGCCCTTGAATGGAATTCTGGGATACGCCCAAATTTTAAGTCGTTCAAAAGCGCTAGCAGAGAAAGACCGTCATGGAGTAAACGTCATTTATCAGTGTGGGTCGCACCTACTGACATTGATTAATGATGTCCTCGATCTATCGAAGATCGAAGCAAGGAAACTCGAACTAAGCAGCAACGTGATTCACCTACCATCCTTCCTGCAAGGAGTAGTAGAAATCTGTCGGGTGAGAGCCGATCAAAAGGGTGTCTACTTCATTTATCAACCTGCGATTAACCTGCCAGAAGGAATCAAGGTGGATGAAAAGCGACTGAGACAAGTGCTGCTGAACCTGCTAGGGAATGCGATCAAATTTACAGATAAAGGGAGCGTCACCTTTAAAGTAGATCTGCAAAGAGAAGATACGGGTAAAGCGATCGCCGAGATTAAATTTACGATCGAAGATACGGGAATCGGGATCGCCACTGAACAGACCAAAAATCTGTTTAAAGCCTTCGAGCAAGTGGGAGAAAAGAGTCGCCAAACCGAAGGCACGGGGCTAGGGCTAGCCATTAGTCAAAGAATCGTACAATTGATGGGAGGAGAGATCGAAGTAAGCAGCGCCATCGGTGCAGGCAGTACCTTTAGCTTTGAACTAGCGATCCCCCTTGCTAGTGACTGGGCGCAACAAAGTGCCATGAAGAGGGGGCATACGATCATCGGCTACGAAGGAGAGCGTCAGCATCTATTAGTAGTGGATGACCGATGGGAAAATCGAGCCGTATTAATGAACCTATTAGAACCCCTAGGATTTACCTTTACGGAGGCAGAGAATGGGAAAAAGGGGCTGGAGAAGGCAAAAGAACAAAGCCCCGATCTGATCGTCACGGATTTAGCCATGCCTGTCATGGATGGATTTGAGATGTTGAAGAAACTGCGCAACGATGAAGCCCTTAAAGAGTTGCGAGTAATTGTATCCTCTGCATCGGTATCGGAAATAGATCGTCAGATTAGTATAGAAGCGGGAGGGGATGATTTTCTCGCCAAGCCAGTTCACGCTGAAGAATTATTCGACTTATTGGCGAAGCACTTACCCATCAAGTGGCTCTACGAGGCGAGTGAGGTCAATATAAGCGATCAGGAGCAATCGACGGTCGAAATGGTTGTCCCATCAAGGTCAGATTTACAGATTTTGCTAGAGCTAGCTGAGGATGGACTATTGAGAACTTTGACGGACAAGGCTAAGGAGATTGGCGAGAAAGATGAGCAATATCAGCCTTTTGTCAAAGAAATCATGCAATTGGCAAAACAATTTCAAACAGAGAAAATCGAAGTGCTAATTCAAAAATATCTTACAAACCTATGAGTACAAACCTATGAGTACAACTGTAACTGGCTTAATTTTAATCGTTGACGATAATCCCACTAATCTGGATGTGATTTCGGAAGCTTTGATTAATGCAGGGTATAAAGTAGCGATCGCGACCAGTGGCGAACGCGCTCTGCAACAGATTGAACGAAGATTGCCCGATCTGATTTTACTGGATGTGATGATGCCTGGTATTGATGGCTTTGAGACCTGCAAGCGTCTTAAAGCCAATGCTAAGACTAGCGACATCCCAGTTATGTTTATGACGGCTGTGGCGGATGTGGACAATAAGGTGAAAGGGCTCAAACTTGGCGCTGTAGACTACATTACTAAGCCCTTCCAAGAAGAGGAGGTTTTAACGCGGGTCAAAACCCATTTGCAGTTACATTTTTTGACGCAAAATTTGGAACAGCAGGTTGCCCAAAAAACCGCAGCCTTGCAAGCAGCTCAACTCCAAATCATTCAGCGGGAAAAATTGTCGGCTCTGGGTAACTTGGTGGCTGGTGTTGCCCATGAAATTGCCAATCCCGTGGGGTTTCTCGGTGGTAATATCCAACCCGCTTTGGACTACATCAAAGACTTATTTGGATTGTTAGATCTGGTGCAGAAGGAGTCCGCTAATTTCAGTACGGCGATCGAAAAGGAAATTGAAGCGATCAATCTTGAATATATTCGCGAGGATCTGCCTAAGTTAGTGGGGTCGATGCGAGAAGGGGTAAAACGGATTAAAGATATTAGCAATAGCTTGCGGATATTTGCCCGTGTCGATAGCATTCGCCCCATTGCTTGCAATATTCATGATGGTATCGACAGTACAATTATGATCCTCAAGCATCGTCTCAAAGCTTCTGATACTCACCCCGATATTGAAGTTCTGCGTGAGTATGGGGAATTGCCTCTAGTGGAATGCTATGCAGGACAATTGAACCAAGTATTTATGAATCTTTTAGCCAATGCGATCGATGCTTTAGAAGAGTCCAATATCGGACGAAGCTATGCGGAGATTCAAGCCAATCCCAATCAAATTGCGATCGCAACCAAACTATCCGCAGATGGGCAGCGGGTCATAATTCGCTTCAAAGATAATGGGATGGGCATGACGGAGATGGTCAAGCAAAATATCTTTGATCATCTATTTACTACTAAAGCGGTGGGCAAAGGTACGGGGTTGGGGTTAGCGATCGCGCGTCAGATTGTCGTGGAAAAGCATGGTGGAGCGATTCATGTTGATTCTATCTTTGGCGAAGGCACGGAATTTACGATCGAGCTGCCAGTTAAGGAGTCAATCTCAGTTTCATAAAACAATTTCATAAAACAGTGAAAATTCAAGAAAAAATAATTTAATACCAATTCACGAAAGTGTGACAACACTTTCGTGAATTAGACAC
>NZ_LIRE01000658.1 GCF_001402795.1 Pseudanabaena sp. 'Roaring Creek' | reverse complement strand
ACTCTCTATTGGGTTTGATTTTTGTCCTAACATTATTGACTATAGCTATAAAAATCAAAATCAGAGATCGTAACGCCTGCTAAGATAATTTCCAGCTTTGCATAATTTCTAACTAATTGACTACTCCCTTCCCACCCAAAGATTAGCAGTGCGGTGCGAAGCACCGCACTGCTAATCTTTGGGTTTTAATGCGTATTTTTATACTGGGAAGGGAGTAAATTAATTCTTAAACCTAATTCTCAAATACTTTGTTACTAATTGAATCTATCTTTTTACAAAGTTTAGCGATCGCTTTAGGGGCTTGTGTGGGCAGTTTTTTGAATGTGGTAATTTACCGCGTTCCTGCGGGTTTATCCATTCTGCATCCCCCATCGCGATGCCCTCACTGCCTGCGATCGCTTGCCCCGCGTGACAATATTCCCATTATTGGTTGGTTTTTGATTAAAGGTAAATGTCGTTATTGCCACACGCCTGTATCTTGGCGATATCCAGCGATCGAAGCATTGACCGCCTTCTTGTTTTGGAGTGTGGCGGCATATTTTGGTAATTCACTGTCAATCCCGATCCTATGCTTTTATGCTGCGTTTCTCAGTTGGCTGCTAGTTCTAGCACTAATTGATATCGATACGATGACCCTACCCGATCGCTTAACTCAGTCAGGATTAGTATTAGGTTTAATCTATCAAGTAAGTCTTGCGTCAATGAGTTTAACGAATGGAGGTGACGCTCGCTTTGCTATTCCTCGTTTGCTAATGTTTGGCATCGGTGGGGCAGTCCTAGGAATCTGGCTTCTAGACATTATGCGTGTTGCTGGCAGTATATTTCTCCAAAAAGAAGCGATGGGCGGTGGCGATCCCAAACTTGCTGCAATGCTCGGAATGTGGCTGGGATGGCAAAATCTGTTGCTGGCGATTTTGATTGCCTCAGCGATCGGTACATTAGTTGGGGCGATCGCTTTACTCGTCCAGAAACGAGGCAAACATCAACCAATTCCCTTTGGTCCCTTTCTTGCCCTTGGCGGCGCAATTTCTCTGTTTTTTGGGCAAACAATTCTCTCCACCTATCTCAGTTGGTTTGGCTTAGCCTAAAAAAGCCAAAAGTCTTGCAGGATCAATACCAAGGTAGGAAATGGCTAAGCCATTTCTTACAGCGCTTCGCGCTCAAACCCAAACCAAGGAAATTTTTGAAAGCGTTGCTTCGCAACGCTTTCAAAAATTTCCTTGTGGTTCGTTTGATCGATAATTGCTGTAACTTACATAAAAAAGAGGGTTGCCGCGCTCCGCGCGGCAACCCTCTTTTTTTATGTTGACGGCAGCTATAACATTTGGTTATTCAACCCCTTCATAGCGCCAAGCTACAGGATCGATCGCTTCCCCATTCACGTATAAACCCCAGTGCAAATGGGGACCTGTCACCGCGCCCGTTGCCCCGATCTCACCAATCGTTTGACCTGCCGTTATGAAATCGCCTTCCTTGACATAGATCTTACTGAGATGTAAAAAAATGCTCTCCACGCCCTGTCCATGATCTAGCCCAATGGTATTGCCATTTAAAAGAAAGCCTTGAGCTACCGTTCCCACTAAACGAATATAGCCAGCCGCAGGTGCTACTACTGGCGAACCATATCCACCTGCATAGTCAACACCACGGTGGTAATAATCATCGGCAAATACTCCGTTGTAATAGCGCTTTACGCCAAAACCTGTTGTAATCTCGCCGTCATTGGGTCTTAAAAAAGCGCCATTCCAAAATTTCTGGGGAGTAACTAATTTCTTAAAGGCGGAAACCTTATCCCATTCGTAATCAGTTGGCTCGGAACCTCCCCCCGAATCATTAATCCAGATACTTTGCGTGGGAAACTCGCGATCACCTAAATGCATAGGCAAGGTTTGCTTCAAGCCATCCCCTGTTATCAATACCTGACGTTCACCTGCTTTATCTAGAGGCGTTGTCGGGATAAATGCTCGCCAACGATTGCTTGACATGGCAAAAGCAGGAAATAGTTTGTTATTCATCGATACCTGCGGCGGGGTCTTGGTGGTTTTATCCGTCACGATCCAAACCGATACCGTGTCGCCAAGGAGGGGATTCATTGGTTTGAGAATTGCTTGTAAGGCATCGACCCTCGCTGCACCAAAGATCGCCGCCGCGATCGCCGACACCAAAATCAAACTAACTAGTAATGGTAATTTGATCGAAAACGGGAAAGGACGAGCAACCATAACTGCATCAAGGGGTAAAGAACTGAAATATCCGCTTGCAATATGCGCCGCACAAAGTGCGGCGCATATTGACCGCAGATTGTTTTTAGGGAATCAAAGGAATTGTGGCGCTACGTGTAAATTGTTCGTAAGCTGACTCTAAATTATTAGAATATAGACCTTTAAATTTGTAGTCTTTGTACAAATCAGGTACTTTGGCAAACTTCTCAAGAACTTGTTCCTTAGTCAAGATCTGTCCCTTCCATTCCAGTGCGAGACGCTCTAATCTACTGAAATAGGCTTGCTGAGCCTGTAAACCTGCCACGTCAGTTACATCTCCATGCCCAGGAACGACTTTTGCTTCTGGATAAGAAGCAATTAAGCGATAAAGGCTACCCTGCCACTGCCGAATATCACTATCACCTGTGTAGGGAATCCGCTTATTGAAGACCATATCACCTGAAAATAAAACCTTAGCATCAGGTATATAGGCAACTAAATCGGTTCCAGCGGAATGTCCATCTACCCGCTCGATCCGCACTTGGCGATCGCCTAACCAAAGATCGGTTTGGCTATTGATCACTACCGTTGGTGGAGTTACCCCACCCGTATTATTTTTGCCACTTTGAATATATTCACGAATCACTCCACGACCAATTACTGGAACTTCACGCTTTACGAAAGCAGCATTACCTCCAGTGTGATCGAAATGATAATGCGTATTTAAGACATATCTAATGGGCTTATCTGTTAACGATTTTACCGTAGAGATCATTAACTCAGCCAGTTCGGGTGTTTGAAATGGATCGATTACTAACACGCCATCACTACCAATCACAAAGCCACCATTACAGATGGCTATCGTAGGACCTAGGGGTGGAAAATCGGTACTCGCCACTAGGGCGTAAACTCCTTGAGCAACCTCTTGCAGTTGCAAACCCGCACTTTGCAGGCTTACCGTAGTAATACTTGTTTCTACGGGTTTTCCCTGAGCCAGAAGCACTGTTGGGTCTGGCTTTTGAGCTTGGGCATTCGCATAATTCCAACCATATCCGAGCAGTATGGACATTGTTGTGGCGATCGCCGCCAACAAAAATGCCAAAAGGTATTTAATCTTTAGCTTTTTCAGCATCTTAATTCCTTGGAGCTAGATTTTGAAGCTGCAACGCTTCCAGACTAGTGTAAACCAAATCAAAACCTAGAAAGGGTGGGGATCGCTTGGCTTTACCTAACCCTTTTGGGTGAAAAATTATCGCTGTTGCCTAATCGTTGTCACCAAGTGTATTTATAGCTATCGCCAAATGTACTAGGACATAAACCCCAAGAATTGACTGGCGGCGCGAAGCGCCGCCAGTCAATTCTTGGGGTTTATGTCCTAATACACTGGGCGACAGCTATAAATGATCAAAAGGAAAACCCGTCTCATCCAACAGAAAAGCCCGACTGTATAATTTGTGCCGCCTCTAGTTTTGGTATTATACCTTTGATAATAATGTGGTGTAGTTCATGCATATTGCATGGTTAGGTAAAAAATCCCCTGCTTGTGGCAACGTGACCTATAGTCGCGAAATTACCAATGCATTACTCGATCGCGGACATCGAGTCAGCTTTATGCATTTTGCACCTGAGAATGATGCAGACAATGAAGATCCAGAAGAACATGCTCTAGAAACGCAGGATGTCACCTTACCCTTTCTTTATAAATCCACTATTTATACGGTTCCATCCTTAAGAGCTAATAAGATCCTCGTCGATTCCTTGCGATCGCTAAAGCCCGATCTCATTCACGCTTCCCTTGCCATTTCTCCCCTTGATTTTCGCCTGCCCGAAATTTGTGCCGAACTGGATCTACCCCTCGTCGCCACCTTTCACCAACCCTTCGATCTCAAACGGCGCAATCTTGCCTCGAGTACGCAGCAGCTCACCTACCAAATTTACGCCCCATCCCTAGCCGATTACAACCAAGTTATTATTTTTTCTAATATTCAAAAAGAGCTTCTCAATAAACTAGGCGTTCCCAATACTAGAATTGCAGTTATTCCCAATGGGGTAGATAGCGATCGCTATTCTCCAGGAGATTCAAATATTAAGAATGAGCTTAAAGCCGAAGTCCTATTTCTCTATCAGGGACGTTTAGCTGCTGAGAAGAATGTCGAAGCTCTACTTAAAGCATGGCGCAAATGTCGATTGCCCGAAGGTTGTAAGTTAGCGATCGTGGGCACGGGACCATTGCTAGCGGGTTTAAAGACCTTTTATGGTAACGATCCGAGTATTATTTGGATGGGATATATTGCCGATGAGCAGAGGCGCATTGAAATTTTGCGTGGGACGGATGTATTTATCCTGCCATCGCTAGTTGAGGGGCTGTCATTATCGTTGCTGGAGGCGATGTCCTGTGGTGTGGCATGTATTGCTACGGATGTGGGCGCGGATGGTGAAGTAATCGAAAATGGGGCGGGAATTGTACTTGATTCCCATCGAGTGACCTCGCAACTTTGTACGCTTTTGCCACTATTTGTCGATCATCCTGAAATGGCGAAAATTATTGGTATTAAGGCAAGACAAAGGGTCTTAGATCGTTATACCTTAGTAAAAAATATCGATCGCTTAGAAACTCTCTACGAGCAAACCATGAGCCAACAATGGGTGAGAGTCAGTGCGTTCTAAGCTATTGCATACGTTATTTCAATAGGTCTTTGATGGTCTGGGATAAGACCTTAAGTTTTACGGGTTTCGATAGATAATGATTTGCCCCCGCAATCAAGCATCTTTGGCGATCTTCAGCCATTGCTAAAGCTGTTAAAGCAATAATTGGTACATTAACCAATTCAGGATCGAGACGAATCTGTCTGATGGCTTCTAGCCCATCCATTTCAGGCATTTGGATATCCATCAAAATCAGATCGGGATGGTGCTTTTGGGCAAAGGCGATCGCTTCTCTACCATTATTTGCAAATAGTAAACGGTAACCAATCGCTTCTAGGTAACTAGAAATGGTAATGATATTGGTTTCGTTATCCTCAGCTAACAGGATTAGCGGCGAGGACAATTCCGTTGATGATGTTTGCTCGGAGTCTAGGGTGAGAGCAGATTCGGAACTAGCTCCGACTTTATTGGCTAATTTAGAAGCACTTGCCGAAACTACACAGGGAATCTCAACCGTGAAGCAACTGCCAACACCCAACTCACTGGTCAGATCTACATTCCCGCCATGAAGCTCGACTATTCGTTTTACCAGAGACAATCCTAATCCAGTGCCCTCATAGTTACGATTAAGAGCGCTATCAATCTGGATGAAGGGTTTAAATAATTTCGATATATTTTCAGGAGCAATACCAATGCCCGTGTCTTTTACAGAAATGCGAAGGAATTCTTTAGCGATCGCCGTTTCGGAAACATCTTTTTTTACAGTGCTTTTTACAGTGCTTTTTACAGTGCTCACCTCAAGCATGACCCGTCCGCCATTGGGTGTGAATTTGACTGCATTAGTTAGCAAATTGATTAAAACTTGGCGAATACGTAACTCATCTATCCAGATCTGGGACAGATTGGGAGGAAGATAACTTTGCAGGTAGATCGATTTTTTGTCAGCTTGGGGTCTGATAAATTCCAGACTAGATGTACAAATTGCTTCTATGCCAACAGCTTTGCAGTTTAGCTCTAGCTGTCCCGATTCGATTTTCGCCACATCGAGAATATCGTTGATGAGGGAGAGCAAATGCGTACCGCTTTGTTCGATAGTCTGTAAAACACTAATCTGTTTTGGATTAATGCTACCAAACACCTCATCCTGAAGTCCTTCAGTAATACCTAAAATGGCATTGAGGGGAGTGCGGAGTTCATGGCTGATATTGGCTAAAAATTGACTCTTGGCAAGGTTGGCTTCTTCGGCAGCTAGTTTTGCTTTTTGCAAGGAAATAACTTGACGGTTGACTTCCTGTTCGAGATCTTGAGTTAATCTTCTTAACTGTAAATGGGTTTTAATTCTGGCAATAACCTCTTGGTATTGAAATGGTTTGGTAATATAGTCCACGCCCCCCAGCGCGAAACTTTTGATTTTGCTATCGATATCATTTAAAGCCGTCATAAATATGACGGGGATATCTTTGGTTAACGGATTGCTTTTGAGATGCTCGCAAACTTCAAAGCCATTCATGTCAGGCATTCTAATATCTAGTAAGATCAGTTCGGGTATTAACCTGCCAAATTGCCGCCCAATCTGTTTGAGGGCGCGATCGCCACTAGTAGCGATCGCTACGTCATACCCCACCGTACTGAGAGTTTCCGAAAGGACTTCCAGATTAGCAGGAATATCATCCACAATCATAATCAGTCCTTTAGAATCGTCGGGTTCGGTAGTCATAATTTTAGTTATTTCTAAAGATTGTGGAATTCAAGAAAAATATGATTGTCCAGTAATAAATGGATTGGGTATATTGGGCATATTTGCGATGCAATTTTTTAGGAATAAAAATTGATAATTACCCAAATCATGAGAAATTACTTGAAATACTTTCTAAAAAGACTATATAAAAACTACGTACTTCAAGCAGAATAAAAAAAGATAACGGTGCTAAATGACAGGGTTCCAATAAAAATATTTTATTTTATTTTTAGGAGTCGCCAAAAAATACAAACAAGATATAAATAAGGTTTTTTGAATTTTAAAAATAAATTGTAGAGGTACTCAGATTTTATCACAGTATATACTCTGTGCTAATTTCAAGAAGATTTAGGGCAAGCTATTTACTTCCTAACAAGGACTAGATACCGTTGCATTTCATCCTTAAATTGGCGAAAATATTATTTCCCGCAAGAGCTTTTAGCAGTAAGACATTAAATATTTTTAGATTTTATGAAATTATAAAAAAATCCCTTACGTTTGTTGCAGATTAATCAATTTTGGCAAAAGTTCATGACTTTCAATGCGTAAATTACCCTCCCGATATTTAATTATTACATAAGTTGCTAGGCATAATTCATTACAAACCAAAACCCATAAAGTTTCGCCCCTACGGGGCAAAACTTTATGGGTTTTGGCAATTTATTTTGCACAAGCACTTAGCCTGAGGTACTTATTGCTATGGAGTTAGATCTGTTTTTTAGATTTATATAAATCTAATCAAACTTAATAACTAATTCAGCATAGTTAAAAATTAAAATTATTGGGCATAATGCTTTTATACCAATTCACGAAAGTGT
>NZ_LIRE01000220.1 GCF_001402795.1 Pseudanabaena sp. 'Roaring Creek' | reverse complement strand
AGGGACTTGCTATTAATTAAAGTACCTGTGGCTTCGACTACGCTCAGCCAACGTTAGCTGAGCGTAGTCGAAGCTAGATAACTTTGGTGGGACATTTTTTATCCGCAAGAGCCTTATAGCATTTCTCAATTTGCCAAGGTATGACAAACAATGAATTGAGCCCAAAGATTGAGTCCAAGAATTCTTAAGAATTCTTAGCGTCTAACCCTTACGCCGCGATACATCACAACATCACCAGCATCAGACTTTTGGTTGTTTTTTGAGTTGTTTTTGGTTTCCGATCTTGATTTTGGCTTACTTTCAGCCTCATCTACATCGCTCGATTCTCTTTCGATCGCCCCAGAACTGCTAGCACCCAAACTTCTAGCAATTTTTTCTAAGGGTTGGGTTATCAACGAACAACCGATTAAGGCGGTAACCCTAGCGACTTCCGCCATTAGATTTTCGGGAGATAAGCGAGGCAAAACATCCGATGCTCCCCGTCGCAAAGCCCAACTATGTTCGATATCTTTTATTTTTTCTTGTCTAGGATTAAACAAAACAACTTTTGTTGGTACTTGTTGCTTACTTAACCATTGACAAACCGATGATGACTGCAATGTTTCTGAGTTAGGACTTTTGATCGCCATATCCATAATGAGAAGGTCAGGTAGCTTTTGGCGATCGAATTTTTCTAGATATACAACTAAGTCTAAGGGGATATTTTCCCAAATTACGTCCAACTGCTGAGTTAACAAAGCTGTTTTCCATAATTCCCCTTGGACTCGATCGGTATGCATCATTAAAACAGCTTTTTTTAGTTCAGCCATAGCTTTACTTAATTCCCCGATGAAAATGGGTCATCAACTTTAAATTTTGATTAAGCTATTAAGTTAACCGATTTAGAATGTTCATTTTGTACCATAGTTAACCAAAGTTAAAATGTATGGATATAGCAAAGTGATATCTATAATAACTGCCGCCAAATGTACTAGGACATAAACCCCAATAATTGACTGGTGGCGCTTTGCGCCGCCAGTCAATTATCTAAATTCCCAAAATGGCATTGCCATTTTGGGAATTTGGATAACGTCGGTACGGGTTAAGCATTATTTTGAACTTTGATCGTTGCCATCCCCTGTTGCCAATCTACGGGACAAACCTCATTTTCGTGGATCTGGGTATGTTGAATTGCTTTGAGAGTACGAAGAGTTTCGTCAATACTGCGACCAAAGGCAAGATTATTAATAGTTGCATGTTGGACGATACCTGATTTGTCGATGATAAATAAACCACGCAAAGCAACGCCTACATCGGGATCGAGAACATTAAAAGATGTCGCGATCGCCTTAGTGAGATCGGAGACTAGCGGACATTTAACATCACCACCAAGTCCACCATCAGCAAGAGGAGTTTGAATCCAAGCTAGGTGGGCGTACTGGCTATCAACGGAAATGCCGATGACCTCCGTATTTAATCGGGCAAACTCCTCATAGCGATCGCTGAAGGCGATCACCTCCGTGGGACAAACAAAAGTAAAGTCAAGGGGATAAAAAAATAAAACTACATATTTATTTTTTTGATAGCTGGAAAGCCTAATCTTCGTAAATTCCTGATCGACTACAGCATCTGCTTCAAAGTCTGGTGCAGGATTGCCAACCCTTAAGAATTCAGCCATAGCTCCTCTCTTTTTTTATCTGGGGCTAGTGGTGGGCGATGTCTCAGGACTAGAAGAGCTAGTTGGATTTGGTGAAGCTGTGGGGCTGGGAGAACTATCAGGATTAGATGAGCCCGTAGGACTCGGTGAAGCTTCGGGACTAGCAGAACTTTCAGGACTTGCCACTGGTGGTTTAGAAACTTTAGGCAAAGGCTTAGTTTGCACGGGAAGAGTTTGGGCAGGCTTCGGCTGGGGTTTGGGGATGGGGATGAAGTATAAAACCGTAGCGGCGATCGCTAAACTCACTACTCCAGCGATCGCGGGTAACGCTTGATTATTTAACTGAGATTGCGATCGATAGTCAGAAATTTGGGTTACTAATTTCAGATCGGGCAAAGTGATCGGATCGCAACATAAACGATCGAGACTCTCCATCAGGTCGAAAAGCTGGATGGTATTTAACTCGATTTGGAGTTGCTTGGGATTATGGGCATCGGCCTCGTTGAGCGATACCGATAGAACGTGGAGATGCTTGCCTCGGGGCTCGATCCGCACCAGTTTCTCAGGAATTGCCACTAAGATATTACTCTTTAGCGCTTGGGCATAGGCTCCTACAACTTTAACTAACGCATTGAGCAGTTCTAATCCACCGACAATTGGCTCAGTGTGATGGTTAAAGCGACAACTAAAGCCAGTCAGAATGGAAATTACATCACTACTGGTGACGATCCCATCGACTAGCAAAGTGCAACTGGGCAAACTATAGCTGCGTTGAATCATTAGGCGATCGCTCCATCAAACAGACTATTCCATAGGCGATATTCGCCCGCAACACCACTACATAGCAATAGGCGCGTTAGCAATTGCAGGGCTAACTCGCGAATTTCTTGTTTATTTAAAGGAGATGGCGATCGCATTCGTCCAATATACAAAGACGTAAAGCGATCGATATAATTTTCTAAAAAACCTTGGTTTTGCTGTAAGCCTAATGCTTCAATTTTACCCTCGCTAATCTGCCAATCGGTGCTCAGTAGCAAGCGCAAACCAGTATCTAACTGTTTGGCGATCGTGCAGACAATCTTTACTAAAGCCTTCAACTCATCCCAACTAAGGCTCGCACGCTGATAATTGCGACGAAGCGGATTCGTATTTCGCAGTCGCCAAAAAGCTACACGACTAGGAATCGTTTTTTCTAAACCTAGCTGCTCGATTAAGACCAGTATGACCTCAACTGCCTCTAAGTCCAGCGCCTCGATCGCTAGAAGCAGATGATCGATATCCATACGGACACTGCGGGGACAACCCCGAACAAAATCCTTAGGAACGTGTAAATCGAGGTTTACAGGAGCAGAAATATTTAACTGCATAATTCGCAGTGAAGTTGAACCTAATAGAGTTTACCCAATTGGCAGTTTACCCAGTTGGAAGGCGTTCAGCTACAAGCAATTTATCTAAGGAACAACAAAGCCCGTAGCTGAGTGCTTCAACCTTAAGCTTGGCGTGAGTAGTACTCAATAACCAGCAGTTCGTTCACTTGCAATGCTACCCATTCACGCTCGACAACGCCATTGACTTTACCAGTCATCTTTGCCTTATCGAATTCTAAATGGCTAGGAATGTTGGACAAGCCTGGGAATTCGAGGTTACGCTCGACGATTTTGCGAGACTTTTCATTATCTTTCACGCTAATTACTTCACCAGGGCGAACGCCATAACTAGGAATAGTTACACTTTTGCCATTGATGGTGATGTGTCCGTGATTTACTAATTGACGCGCAGCAGGAATCGTCGGCGCAAATCCCATGCGGAAAACAGTATTATCTAGACGCATTTCTAGCAGTTGTAGCAATACTAGTCCTGTAGAACCCTTAACTCTTCTGGCTCGGCGCACATAGCGCAGCATTTGAGTTTCAGTAAGACCATAATTAAAACGTAGTTTTTGCTTTTCCTCAAGACGCACAGCATACTCAGAACGCTTTTTGCGATCTTGACCATGCATTCCAGGTGGATAAGCGTGCTTAGGTTGTTTGCGACTTAGACCGGGAAGCTCTCCGAGTCTTCTGACGATTCTGAGGCGCGGACCTCTATAACGGGACATAGCTCCTTCCTTGTTACTGTTGAAAACTTGACAGCCTATCTAGTATATGGCAACTTTGCCAAATTTATTAAACCAATTATTAGGATTTATCGTGACTCCTATCTGTTATAGCTATAGCCAAATAAGTTAAGACATAAAAACCAGAAGAGTGTTGCGGCGCAAAGCGCCGCAACACTCTTCTGGTTTTTGTTTTTGTCCTAACATAACTGGCTACTGCTATA
>NZ_LIRE01000707.1 GCF_001402795.1 Pseudanabaena sp. 'Roaring Creek' | reverse complement strand
TTATAGCAGTAGCCAGTTATGTTAGGACAAAAACAAAACCCAGAAGAGTGTTGCGGCGCAACACTCTTCTGGGTTTTATGTCTTAACTTATTTGGCTATAGCTATACTTAATGGGATAACCAAATATTTTCTAAATTCAGGATAAATCCCAATAAAACATCTTCTCCAGACAAACTCACGGGTGCTTCGAGAATTTCTATAGGTCTACCTAAACGATAAATTGCCACACGCTTACTTTCTGGATCGATGAGCCACCCCAAACGGCAACCATTATCCTGATATTCCTGCATCTTGGATAAGCCCTTAATCCATGAATCCGTTGGTGACAAAAGCTCGATCGCAAAGTCTGGACATAGTGGTAAAAACTTCTTGCGTTGTTCAGGAGTGAGGGCATTCCATTTTTCAATGGGTATCCACGCTGCATCGGGAGAGCGATCGCTACCACTAGGCAAAGAAAAGCCGCCAGAAGAGTCAAATACCTTACCAAATCGCTCTTGACGATTCCAAATCCCTAAATCGAGATTAATGTCAGAATTCCAAGCGCTAGTTTCGCCGCCAGTGGGGGACATAATTACGAGTTCTCCATTCGCATTGCGCTCTAGTTTAAGTTCGGGGTTTGCCGCACATAGTTCGTAAAACTGCTCTCTAGTCAGTTTCACAATCGGATCGAGATTGATTGTATAAGCGGTCATCATCTTTACTCCGCAAAGCGTCTTTAGATCTATTTTAAGGAAATCCTCTAAAAAAATCATCAGATAGGCGATCGCCCAGTCTCCCGCTAACTTGAAACGGGCTTGGAGAAAGGGTTTGCTACGCAAACCCTTTCTCCAAGCCCAAAAGTAAAAACCTTGCTTAGCAAGGCTTTTACTTTTGGGCTTTTAAAATTCGGCAGCTTAACCCGAACTGACGTTAATCAGCGATCGCATGGACGATCAGCTTGCGCGAATTATTATAGTAATTAATCAATGATTAATAGCTTAATATTAGATTTAAGTCTATGATTACGATAAAATAATATATTGCTAAAATTACCGAATTGCTAGTTTTTATCACAAATTCAAGCCTCAACATGGCGATATACTGAGAAGCATCAAGGTATATCTACTTAATTCACATAATTAATAGAGTCATTTGCTAAAGCAATAGCCCAACCAGTGACTTAAAATAACAAACGTTTAGGGTTTGTTGGGGTTACCTCAGCCAATCCTAAATAACTAGCAAAACTAGCAACCCTAGCCAAAGCAACAGTTTACAGAGTAAAGAGGCGATCGCAAATCATGGTGATGATTGAAACCAAAGCCGAACGCATGGTCATAAATATGGGACCTCACCACCCATCCATGCACGGCGTTCTCAGACTTATCGTCACGCTAGATGGCGAAAATGTAGTCGATTGTGAGCCTGTTTTAGGTTACTTGCATCGCTCAATGGAAAAAATCGCCGAAAATCGCACGATTATCCAATATTTGCCCTACGTGACCCGATGGGATTATCTCGCAACCATGTTCACCGAGGCAATCACCGTCAATGCTCCCGAAAAGCTAGCCAACGTACCAGTGCCGAGACGAGCCAGCTACATTCGCATGATCATGCTAGAACTGAGCCGCATCGCCTCTCACCTACTGTGGCTCGGCACATTCGTTGCTGATATCGGTGCTCAAACTCCATTTTTCTACGTATTCCGCGAACGGGAAATGATCTATGACCTGTTTGAGGCAGCAACAGGAATGAGGATGATGCATAACTATTTTCGCATCGGGGGAGTAGCCGCAGACTTGCCCTATGGCTGGATCGAGAAATGCGAAGATTTTTGCAATTACTTCACCCCAGTGATTGACGAATACGAAAAATTAATTACCAATAACCCCATTTTTCGCAAGCGGGTTGAAGGTTTAGGTACGATTACCCGTGACGAAGCAATTAATTGGGGCTTATCGGGACCAATGCTGCGTGGTTCGGGCGTAAAACTCGATCTGCGTAAAGTCGATCACTACGAACTCTACGACGAACTCGATTGGAACGTGCAATGGGAAACCAGTGGTGACTGTCTAGCCCGTTACCTCGTCCGTGTCCGCGAAATGCGCGAATCTACAAAAATGATTTTGCAATGTCTGAAGCAAATTCCTGGCGGTTCCTACGAAAACCTCGAGGCTCAAAGAGTACTTGCAGGTCCTAAGAGCGAATGGAATTCCATGGACTATCAGTTCATTAGTAAAAAACCATCGCCTACTTTTAAGGTGGCATCTGGCGAGCATTACGTTCGTGTTGAAGCTCCCAAAGGCGAACTGGGTGTCTATATTATTGGCGAAGATAGCGTCTTCCCTTGGCGGTTTAAGATTCGTCCACCTGGATTTATTAATTTACAAATCTTGCCCGAACTAGTGCGCGGCATGAAACTCGCCGACATTATGGCAATCCTTGGAAGTGTGGATATTATTATGGGTGAGGTAGATCGCTAATGTACGGTGGAATTGATTTACAAAGATCTTTAATTGAAATCCTGACAGAGCTGGGTCTACCCACCGATGTCGCTAAAGTCATCTGGATGTTATTGCCGATGGCAGTAATGGTTTTGGGCGTAACCGTAGGCGCATTAGTTTGTACTTGGCTAGAGCGAAAAATTTCCGCTGCGGCTCAACAAAGAATTGGTCCTGAATTTGCTGGTCCTTTTGGTCTCTTGATCCCCCTTGCTGATGTAGGCAAACTTTTAATTAAGCAAGGTACGATTCCTGCTAAAGCCGATCCTTTACTCTATACGATCGGTCCCGCCTTAGTATTTACATCCGTCTTTTTGTGTTATTTAGTGATCCCCTTTGGTCAGAACCTAATTATTTCTGACATTGGTACTGGCGTATTCTTTATCATTGCGATTTCTAGCGTTGCTCCCATTGGTTTGCTGATGGCAGGTTATTCCTCTAACAACAAATACTCGCTCCTTGGCGGTTTACGGGCTGCCGCACAGTCAATTAGCTACGAAATTCCTCTAGCTCTGGCGGTATTAGCGATCGCTCTGATGACTAACGGCTTAAGCACCATTGACATCGTCAATCAGCAGGCGGAATATGGGATGCTCTCGTGGAATATCTGGCGACAACCGATCGGCTTTGTCATCTTCATCATCGCCGCTCTAGCTGAATGCGAACGTTTGCCCTTTGACTTGCCAGAAGCCGAAGAAGAACTGGTTGCAGGTTATCAAACTGAATATTCAGGCATTAGATTTGCTTTCTTTTATGGCGGTTCCTATGCCAACTTGTTACTAGCTGGTTTACTCGCTTCCATCCTTTATCTGGGTGGTTGGGAATTACCATTTCCGATTGACAAAATTAGTGATGCTCTAGGGATTGAGGCAAATACCGCTTGGTGGCAAGTTATCGCCGCCTTTATCGGACTAACCGCAACCCTAGTTAAGACCTACGCCTTTATTTTCTTTGCAATTCTCTTGCGTTGGACAGTTCCCCGCGTGCGGATCGACCAATTACTAGATTTGGGTTGGAAGTTCCTGTTGCCTATTGGATTGGCAAATTTACTAATTACCGCTGCACTCAAGTTAGCTTTTCCTTTTGCCTTTGGTGGGTAGTCATTAGCTTTTAGCCTAACCCAAACAACTATTTCAACAAAAACAAACTAACACTATGCTGAAATTTCTTAATAAAGTTGGCGAATATACCAAAGATGCCGTTCAAGCAGCGAAGTATATTGGACAGGGAATGTCGGTAACATTTGACCACATGCGTCGCCGCCCGATTACGGTGCAATATCCTTACGAAAAGTTGATTCCCTCGGAGCGCTTTCGCGGACGCATTCACTTTGAGTTTGATAAGTGTATTTCCTGCGAAGTCTGCGTGCGTGTATGTCCGATTAACTTGCCTGTAGTTGATTGGAAATTCAACACAGAGATGAAGAAAAAGGAACTCAAGAGTTATAGTATCGACTTTGGAGTATGTATTTTTTGCGGTAACTGTGTTGAGTACTGTCCTACTAATGCGCTATCAATGACCGAGGAGTACGACCTATCGACCTTCGATCGCCATGAATTGAACTTTGATAGTGTTGCTCTCGGTCGGATGCCAACCAAAGTTACTGAAGATCCTTTGGTAACTCCAATTCGCGAATTGGCTTACTTACCTAAGGGTGTGATGGAAGGGCATGAGGTTCCTCATACGGCTAAGCGTGCGGGGCTACGTCCTGAAGAAATTGCCGAAGCTACTGCTGAGAAAAAATAAAAATCACAGCAAAACATCAAGGTACGACATCAAGGTACAACATCAAGGTAAATGTGGCTAAGCAGCGTTTATCTTGACTCTAGGTAAGACTATTGAAGGAGATTTTAATGAGTAATATCGGTCTAGGTGATGGTTCGCAAACCGTATCCCTAGTTGTCTTAACAGGAATGCTAATAGCTTCAGCAACGGGCGTAGTTCTGTTACAAAACATAGTCTATGCAGCCTTTTTGCTCGGTGCATGTTTTATTAGTGTGGCGGGCTTGTATCTACTCCTGAATGCTGATTTTGTCGCTGCGGCTCAAGTTTTGATCTATGTTGGCGCGGTAAATATTTTGATCCTTTTTGCGATCATGCTGGTTAATAAGCGTCAAGATTACCAAGATGTTAAGTACGGCGCTTTACGTAGTGTAGTGACAGGGGTTGTTTGTTTGGGGCTATTTGCACTATTGGGAGTGACGGTAACTTCGACAAATTGGGCGATCGCTCCTAGTATTGCCAAACTGCCTTCCACAATGGTTGTCATTGGTCAGCATTTCTTTAGCGATTATCTGCTTCCCTTTGAATTAGCCTCGGTCTTGCTATTAGTCGCATTAATTGGGGCGATCGTTTTGGCTCGTCGTGAGCTAGTCCCCGATGTGGTAAAAGTGGGTCAAGTTGATGAAGAATCGCTTGAGTTACTGGAAAAGCCTAAAGAGCAACTTGTCGCTTCTAAATAGATCGATCGTCGCTACCGATGGTAGCGATCGGTCTATTAGTAATTGAAATTAATAGTAAACAGATATGTCTTTAGAACCCTTTTTGATTATTGCTGCCGCCTTATTTTGTATTGGCATCTATGGATTAATTACCAGTCGTAATGCCGTGCGTGTATTAATGTCGGTGGAGTTGATGTTAAATGCTGTCAATCTTAACTTGATGGCTTTCTCTAACTTTCTCGATTCTGCGAGTATTCGGGGTCAAGTCTTTACGATCTTTGTTATTTCGATCGCTGCTGCCGAAGCTGCCGTGGGACTAGCGATCGTCTTATCAATTTATCGCAGTCGCGATACTGTCGATATGGAGCAGTTTAACTTGCTACGTTGGTAAAGTTGCCTCAATTAAATAGCTCCCAAAAAGATGAGTGGCGGTGCTAAGCATCGCCACTCATCTTTTTAGTTTAAAAGTCTGTACTGTTTATTTAGTTTATTCATAGCAGTCGCCAAGTGTACTAGGACATACAGCGCTTTACGCTCAAACCCAAGCCAAGGAAATTTTTGAAAGCGTTGCAAAGCAACGCTTTCAAAAATTTCCTTGTGGTTCGTTCGATCGATAATTGCTGTAAACTCCAAGAATTGACTGGCGGTGTAAAGCACCGCCAGTCAATTCTTGGAGTTTGATTTGTCCTATGTCCAGTGATGGCAGCTATACTTACTATAATTATTAGATATGACTCCTTATCAAATTGGCTACCTAGTTGGGATGTTAGTAACTCCGCTCATCCTGATGCTAGTTATTGGTACTATTTACTACTGGATTAAAGGCGGACGGATTCCTTATCGTCAGGCAATCCTGAGTCGATGGGTGATTGTGGCGAGTTTAATATTATTTCTGCTCGGATTGGTTGGACGCGTGAGCTCTTACCTCCAGCAAGAGTCGAGTCATGTTTATCCTGAAAGGGATATAAAAGCCTTTACTCAGGGTTGTGTCGGTAGTGCTACAAAGAAATTAGATATTAAGGCGGCTGAAAGTTTTTGTGCTTGTTCCATTACAGAAATTCAAAAAGCCTATACCTATGGTGAATTCAGAAAGTTCGATGCGGAGATGAACCAGCAAAAGTCCATTCCATCTGGAATTCAAAATATTGTTACCTCATGCGTTCAAAAGCATTGACTCTTCATCCAGATTGCCGCTTGAGTACGATCGCGCAATCCTAATTGACTAAATATATTGGTGATATTATTTCTTACTGTCTTTTCGGAAATAAATAGGGCAATGGCGATTTCACGATTATTCGCGCCCTTGGCGATTAGCTGTAAAATTTCCTGTTCTCTTGGGGTTAATTTTGCGAAATCAGGAGTAACTTGGGAATTAGCGGGCGGGGGATCGGGCGCGAGTAGTTTATTAGCTAATCCTGGGGAAAGCTGTGTATAGCCCTTATATACCAAACGAATTGCTTGGGTTAGTTCTTCATAGGGAGTGTCTTTGAGCAAATATCCCGATGCGCCAAATCGGAGCGCTTGGGTGATGTATTCGCGATCATCAAAGGTAGTCATGATCAATACTTTAATCTGGGGAAACATCTGAGCGATTTCTCTTGTTGCCGCTACCCCATCCATCTCAGGCATTCGCACATCCATCAGTACGATATCGGGTTGTAAGGTTTCCACTAGAACGATCGCTTCTAGCCCATTTTTCCCTTCACCGATTACCTGCAATTCAGGATCGGACTTGAGCAGAGCTTTCATCCCCCGTCGAATTAAATCTTGATCGTCAATTAAGAGAATCTGAATCATAGGAGGTCACGATCGATTATTCGCAGTCTAGTTTGAATTTACCAATGATTTTACAGCCCCTACCTAATGCTGTCTCTATTTCTAAGTTGCCAGACACTGCCATTACGCGTTCGCGCATTCCCTGTAGCCCAAAGCCTGAAATGTTTTGATGGGGATCGAAACCTTTGCCATTGTCTTCGATAATTAATTCCCAGCATTGAGGTTTTAAGTAGCAGGAGATTTTGACAAAATTTGCTTCCGAATGCTTGCTGATATTTGTCAGTGATTCTTGGATGATGCGATAAATAATTGTCTTAAGTTGATGCGAAATGGGATGGGAAATTTGGCGATCGCTCTCAAAGAGACGATCGAGTCTGAGTTCTATCTCGATGCCTGTCGATCGCCAAAATTCAGCCGTCAAGGAATGAATAGCCATACTCAGAGATCGACCTTCTAAGGGATCGCAACGTAGGGCTGTGACAGATTGACGCACGTCTTTTAAGGCAGTTGAGCCAAGTTGTTTTGCTTCTAGTAAAAGTTGTTTTGCCTCTTCAGGATCGGATTGCAATAATTGCAAAGCGGCGGCGAGATTTAAATTAAATCCCGTAAGCGAATGTCCTAGGGAGTCGTGGATTTCGCGGGCGATGCGATTGCGTTCCTGAACGGTGGCAAGTTCTTCAATTTGATTGGCATAGGATCTCAATCGAGCATTGGCGACTAATAGTTCTTTCCGACTTTTATGTTCCGACAAAGCGGATTCCACTAATAGTTGTAAAAATAGAATCACTAATCCCAGCATGATCACAAAGCCCAACCAATATAAAAAAGCGCGGTCGGCGTTAACTTGCACGATTAAGCTTTGACTTCTCATGCGATCGCCCACACAGATGAGTACTGATAGGAAGGCAAAGCCCGTCACTATAGAACGCGATCGCCCTTCAAATATGACGCAATTCCGAATGACTAATACAATAAAGAGCAATTGAAATAGGGAAATATTACCCTTGAGAGTCAGTCCCAAAATGAGAGCGAATTCGATCAAGGTATAAAAGATCTTGTGGGATAGAGAAAGGGGGAAGGCTAGTCCCAGTAAAGCAAATATCAGCAAGCCAATTTCGTTGACCAGAATATCAACATTTGAGTTGAATTTATTGCCAATGAGAACTTGCGTAACGGCGACTAGTCCTAGGAGAATGCCTTCTAGGGTTAAGAGAAGTTTTAATAAAGGCGATCGCGACTTTAGCCTTATATCCATAATACCAGTAATGATAATTGATCTTGGTCAGCAAGATTTGACTTCTGTCTGTAATCAGGACATTTGTCCTGCGACAATCGGGACAAACATCACTAGCCTCAACTATAGTCTGTGCTTTAGATTGTAAGACATCGAGTCAAGAGAGAAATTGTGTTATGCGGAATTTAGCGATAAGTTTTACCTTAGCATTGGGATTAGCGATCGCGGGATTGTCTTCTCCTGTCAGTGCCAAAACGGTTACTGGAGCTAGAGGTGCTACGGCTACTGGAAATGCTACGGTTATACCCAATCGGGGTGGGGGATATACGGGAACTGGAACTGGTAGTGTGACGGGAGTTAATGGTGGGACTGCCAATGGTACGGGTACAGTTACCACTAATGGAAATGGAACTGCTAACTATCAAGGTAGTGGTTCGGTGACTACCCGCAATGGTAATACCTATTCAGGGGAGACTTCGGGAACTTCCAGTTACAACTCTAGCACTGGCTATAGCGGTCAAAATACAACTACGGTTAATGGTAATACCTATTCTACCAGTACTCAAAATGGTTCCACTACGGTAACTACGCCGACTACTTCCAAAACCTTTACCCGTCGCTACTAATACAAAACATAAAATGGCTATGCCATTTTGTGTTGTCAAAGCCCTTACTGGGTTTAGTTTGCAATCATTTGAACCATGCAGAAACTACTCATTCTCGATTTTTTTCCGATTGTTGCCTTCGCGATCGCTCTCGAATTGGCTTATCTAAGCTGGCATCACAAATTACAACGATACTATGCTTGGCGAGAGAGCCTTGCTACGGTTGGCGTATTTATGGGCTATATTTTCTCTGGAATGTTGTCGAAGATATTGCTCGTTGGGTTGTCAATGTGGACTTGGGAACATCGATTGATGACGATACCTCTTGATACTTGGTGGGGAGTTTTGCTGTTGTTTTTCGCGATCGAATTTTTTTATTACTGGCAGCATCGAGCTTCTCACCGCATTCGTTGGATTTGGGCGAGCCATGCCGTTCATCATTCAGTCAACCATCTCAATCTTTCATCGGCCTATCGCTTGGGATGGACGGGCTGGCTATCGGGGAATTTTCTATTCTTCTTGCCGCCAGTTTGGTTGGGGTTTCATCCGATCGCTGTAGGAATAGGGCTATCGTTCAATCTGTTTTACCAATTCTGGATTCACAGCGAATATTTACCGAAACTGGGCGTTTTAGAATGGATGTTGAATACTCCTTCCCATCATCGCGTACATCACGCTTCTAATCATGGCTATATCGATCGCAATTATGGGGGAGTTTTGATCCTGTGGGATCGTTTATTCGGTACATTTGCTGAAGAGAAACTGACTAATCCACCTATCTATGGTTTAACCAAACCAGTTCTCTCCTATAATCCCATTGTTATTGCCTTGCATGAATGGTTCGAGATATTTCGGGATATGCGGATGGTGACATCGTGGCACGAGCGGCTGGCGATCGCGATCGGTTCGCCTAGCGGAAAAGTATATAGCAATCCTAAATGGTTTGTGGAAGTTCCCCCCAAAAGAGAGGCACTTCCACAAACCCCAAAATCTCCAAATGATGTAGGACTGCTATAGCTATAAACTTCAAATCTATAACTACCGCCAACTGTATCAGGACATAAAACCCAAGATCGTGTTGCCGCGCTCCTCGCGGCAACACGATCTTGGGTTTTACAGCAATTATCGATCAAACGAACCACAAGGAAATTTTTGAAAGCGTTGCTTCGCAACGCTTTCAAAAATTTCCTTGGTTTGGGTTTGAGCGCAAAGCGCTGTAATTTTGTCCTAACAAGACTGGCGGTAGCTATAGA
>NZ_LIRE01000219.1 GCF_001402795.1 Pseudanabaena sp. 'Roaring Creek' | reverse complement strand
CTTTTGGCTTGGTTGGCATTATCCGCTTTCTTCATAGCTTCGACCAGCTCGGCAGTACGTTCTTCTACCCGTTGTTCCAGTTGAATGTTGGCCTGAGCTAAAGTATGAAAAGAGGCTTGGAGTTGGTTGCTCATCTCATTGAAGGTTTGCCCCAGTTTATCCAATTCGCGAATCGCTTCTGGTTGGATCTGTTGGTCGAGATTTCCTTTCGTGATTTCTTCGGAGGCATGATTCAGTCTTGTAATGGGTTGGGAAATCCAACGGGATGTATAGAAGCCAGAGATTGCCGCTAGGGCTAAGGCTCCTATACACAACATAATCGTGGTATTGGTATTGGCATTAATCTGCTCCATGAAATCAGATTCGGGAATGGCAATCACAATCAGCCAGTCTAGATTCAAGTTCTTAAATGGCACTACTTGGATATATTCCTTCTTGCCTTGCGGACTAAAATCAAATTGCTCGATCTGGTTCAGGCTGGGAAAGCGATCGCCCAAAAACTGAGCCGTAGCGCTAATAATGGGATTAGGGCTATCTACCGCTGCTAAACGCGTAGTATTATCTCCTGTACCCTTGAACATAGGTTCCTGAGCAGAAGTTGCCACTAATTTACCCGAGCGCTCCACAATAAATACTTTGCCTGTTTTGCCAATATTCAAACCTTGCAGAAACTTTGATAGTTCTTGAGACAAATAGAGATTGGTAGCACAAACCCCAATTAAGGATTTATCAGTTGGGCTATAGACAGGCACACTAGCCGTGATCATTGGGGATAGGAGCGTGAAATGCAGGTAAATCTCGCTCCAGACATTTTGCCCCGCCGCCTTTGCTGCTTTGTACCAAGGTCGAACCCGAGGATCGTAGATTTTTTTGCCAAAATCAACCTGCTCGGTACGATTACCCTCGAAATCTAAAGTGACATATTGAAAGATGAATTTAGTTGACGAATTGCTAAAGGCTAGAGACAACTTAGAACGATCTTTTTCTGAAAGCCTATCAACACCAAGAAAGTTCCCATTTTCATCACCACATAGAACTTCGCCAATATCTGGATAAATCTGCATTTGCTCCCACATTTGTGATTCACCTTTGGCTCCACTCACATCAATTATCCCTCTGGTAAAGCCAGAGGCATTGAGGCGGTTGATGGCATGGGGAATTTCTGTATAGGTTTTTAGTTTTTCCTCAATTCGCTGCGATAATTCCACGCGCAATTGGCTGGCAACTCCATTGACGGCTTTTTGTCCATTGCTTAAAGATAGCCATCCTGTTATCCCAACCGCCGCAAATATTTGTAAGGCAAAGGGCGCGACTAATATTAATCTTAAGGGAAGCGATCGACGGTTCTGCGTTCTATCTGATTTACTTGGATCTATTTGCTTAGCTCGGTTAGTTCCCATGACATAATTACTTATTAATTAGTTAGCTTCTCATACGCATTGGGTAGATGTGGCGCGGGCAAAGCCCGCGCCACATCTACCCAAAAGTCAGTAAAATTAGCATAACGTAAGTCCTATTTTAGCTACTTAGTTAGATCTGAGATGGCTTTGAATGAATTTTTCGATCTGCTCTGACTGAAACTTCTTAGCCAATTGCAGAATTGTTTGGATAAAAGGTTGATAGCGAGCATCCTTTTGCTCGATTTCCTTTGCCACCTGCGTCACTTTTTTGATTAAGCCATCGCGTACTAACTCTAATAAAATTTGTAAATCCGCAGGATCGGGAGCGATTATTTCTAGCTGGTCATCCTTAGCCTGTGTTGCCGATTCTTCATAATTCCAAGTGAGTTGGAGATGGGTGGCTAAAGCATTGAATAAATC
>NZ_LIRE01000218.1 GCF_001402795.1 Pseudanabaena sp. 'Roaring Creek' | reverse complement strand
GGTTTTGGTAATTTATTTTGCACAAGCACTTAAGATTAAAGTTGAAAATGATTATCAATTTTTATTATTAAATTATTATCAAATTTTATTGCCATGCCAGCCAAATCGAAACCACAGTCTGCCAAAACCCAGTCTGCCAAAACTGATGATGCGCCAAACTGTGAAATTCATCTGGTGCATTTAGATAAAGTAGCAGCTTGCCAGTCTGAGCTAGTCGCGCTCAAACAAGCTCAACAAATGGCAGATTTTTTTGCGGTATTGTCCGATCCCCATCGACTGCGCCTCATATCGGCTCTAGCCCAACAGGAATTATGTGTTTGCGATCTGGCGATCGCCATGAAAATGAGCGATTCGGCGGTATCCCATCAACTGCGAATTTTGCGATCGGCGAGATTAGTCACATACCGCAAGGAAGGGCGCAATGTTTATTACAGCCTTGCAGACGAGCATATTGTGAATCTCTACCGAGAAGTTGCCGACCATTTGCAAGAAGTTGAGTCTTAACGCGCAATTATGGCGGGATCGCCATAATTGCGCTTGCTTCCGACAGTTTTGTAGAGAGTTGCCGCGCGGAGCGCGGCAACTCTCTTTTATGTCCTGATACAGTTGGCGGCAGCTATAAAAACCAAACCCCGTAATGGTTCTCAAAGCTCAAAATGGCTAAACCATTTTGAGCTTTGGTATTACACCAGTTTACTGCTAATCTATTGAATAGTTGTTCAAGTATTCAGATGTAGGTATGGAAAAAAATTGTTGCGGTGACGAGCCGATTAAAAGCTCTAGGAGACACGATCGCGCGCATGACGAAGGTACACACCACCCTCAAAGCTCTCAGAACCATGGGCATAATCACAGTCATGACCATGACGGACATGATCATAGTCATGGTTCTGAGGAATTCGATCTCCAAAAAGAAGCTATTCCCGTGCTTGTGGTGATTGTCCTGTTTTTGATTGGTTCCATTTATAACGAGCAACTGCATAATACGCCCTATGCCGTGGCAGAATATTTGATTCTGATTCCTGCCTACTTATTAAGCGGTTGGAACGTACTGATGACTGCTGGCAGGAACATCCTGAAGGGTAGGATTTTTGATGAGAACTTCTTGATGACCATCGCCACATTGGGAGCGATCGCCATTCATCAATTGCCTGAAGCGGTCGGTGTGATGTTGTTTTTTAAAGTAGGAGAACTCTTCCAAGACTACGCGGTAGGCAACTCAAGGCGATCAATTAAAGCGGTTTTAGAAGTCCGTCCCGACTATGCCAACCTTAAGGTTGATGGCGTAATTACTAAGACCTCTCCCGATCTAGTCCAGATCGGCGACATCATTACAGTTACCGCAGGCGAAAAGATTCCCCTCGATGGCATCGTGATTGGGGGAACTTCGCAAATAGATACTTCAGCACTCACGGGCGAATCCATCCCGCGTTCTGTCCGCGTAGGTGATATTGCCCTTGCAGGAACTATCAATAAAACTGGAATTTTAGATATTCAAGTCACCCAGTTATTTGGAGAATCCTCGATCGCGAAAATTCTCGACTTAGTCGAAAATGCCAGTAGCAAAAAGGCGGATACCGAGAAATTAATCACTAAATTTGCCAAGATCTATACGCCGATTGTGGTATTTATCTCCTTAGCGATCGCGATCGTTCCACCACTGCTGATTCCTAAGGCTACCCTAGCGGAATGGGTATACCGCGCCCTCGTTATTTTGGTGATTTCCTGCCCTTGTGGTCTAGTGATTAGCATTCCCCTTGGTTATTTTGGCGGTATAGGTGGGGCTGCGAAGCGTGGCATTCTCATCAAAGGTTCGACATTCTTAGATGTCTTAAACGATGTGAAAACGGTTGTCTGCGATAAGACAGGAACTTTAACCAAGGGAACCTTTAAAGTAACGCAGATCGTCCCCGAACAGGGCTTTAGCCAAGATGAATTACTATCTATTGCAGGTCATATCGAAGCCCAATCGACCCATCCGATCGCGCAGTCGATCAAGGAAGCCTACAAAGGAGAATTGGATTTAACCAAGGTTTCCCATTACGAAGAAATTGCTGGGCATGGGATTCAGGCGATGCTAGGCGATCGCTTGACGATTGCTGGCAACGATCGCCTCCTTCATCGAGAAAGCATTGCCCACGATACTTGCAAAGTCTCTGGTAGCGTAGTGCATCTTGCCGTAGATACAAAATATGCAGGTTATATTATCGCTGCGGATGAAATCAAAGACGATGCGATCGAGGCAATCCAAAATCTGCATAAAATCGGCATCAAGCAAGTGATTATGCTCTCTGGGGATAACAATGGTGTAGCTGCCGATATTGCAGGCAGGTTAGGGCTCGATTCCTACATTGCGGAACTGTTGCCTGAAGGAAAGGTCGATGCATTTGAGAAGATTATCAGTAAATTAGGCAAATCAGAGAAAGCAATTTATGTGGGCGATGGCATCAATGATGCGCCTGTAATCGCTCGGGCGGATGTCGGTATTGCTATGGGCGGTTTGGGTTCCGATGCGGCGATTGAAACGGCGGATGTCGTGATTATGAATGATTCTCCGACCAAGATCGCCGAGGCGATTCAAATTGCCCGTAAAACCCACAGCATCGTCTGGCAGAATATCATTTTCGCATTGTCCGTTAAAGCTATATTTCTCGTCCTTGGAGCCTTCGGCTTGGCAACGATGTGGGAAGCAGTTTTTGCCGATGTCGGTGTGGCTTTAGCGGCGATCGCTAATGCCACTAGAGTTCTGAAATAAGGCTAGGGGCGGCGCTTCGCGTCTCCCCTAGCCCAAGATGAGTAGCGACGCGAAGCGCCCCTACTCATCTTGGGTATTATACCAATTCCCAAAAGTGTGACTACACTTTTGGGAATTGAAAACCAAACCCAGTAAGGGTTTTCAAAGCACAAAATGGCGTAGCCATTTTGTGCTTTGGTATTACTTAACATTCTGCATGGGCTTGACGGTGAGGCTTTGGAAATAGAGAAATCCCGCAGAGAATAGGAAAGTGAAATAGCCGATCGCTTGTCCTAAAAATAAGCGATCGCGAAAACCAAACATCGCTTTAAGTAATATTCCTGGAAATTCTTTGTCGGGTAGAACATCATGCACATCCCAAACCAAGCCACCCAACAAGCAAGAACTCATTTCCGCAGTAGAAGATGCAGGAAAACAGATAGAAGTCTGAGAGAGTTCGGCATAGGCAGCAACCGCCCTATCGAGATGTCCGATCGCACTGATGACTAGCCCTGCGACTATAAGTAACAGGAAAACTCCCATCGCTTGAAAGAAGACTTTCAGATCGATCCGAATTCCAAATTGAAATAGGGCAATTCCGATCGCCACGGCTCCAACTAAGCCCGCGATCGCCCCGACAATCGGGACAATTCCGCCTTGCAACTTTGCCGAAATAAAGATGACCACCTCAAAACCCTCCCGCAAGACCGCAATGAGAATCAGCACAAACACCGCCCAACCTGCTGTTTGTGCGTTCGCGATCGCTTTACCGATTTTCCCCTCGATTTCCCCCTTCAGAGCCTTGGCATTTTCAGTCATCCAGACCAACATCCAACTTAACATCGCGATCGCCGTAAGCCCTAAAATCCCCTGCCACAATTGCCCGTAAAAAGCAGCTTGAGCGGGATCCGTACCTTCGACCTGTTTTAAAAACCAGTTTAGTAATATACCGACGACAAAGCTCGCCAATACACCTGTAGCAATACCGCCATACACCCAAGGATTGAGTGCACTGCGATCGGCTTTTTTGAGATATGCCATGACAATCCCCACCACGAGAGCCGCTTCTACGCCTTCACGTAAGGTAATTGCAAAAATTGGTAAGGCGGCACTAAAGTCCATAACTAACTTTTCCTAAAGATCCTAAGTAGTTCAGCAGTAGTTCTGCATAATTAAAAACCAAAGCCAGAGAGAGTACCGCCCGCTA
>NZ_LIRE01000217.1 GCF_001402795.1 Pseudanabaena sp. 'Roaring Creek' | reverse complement strand
GTCTCGACCGTCGTATTCCTGATAAACAGCTTTTGATTCAGGAAGTCTCGGCTTGGGAAAATCGCAGGAATTCTCTCTCTTGTAAAGTCAATTGGCAATTTACTACTGCTGATGCTCGCATTAAATTGCTTCGCCTCTACCCGTCAATAATTACTTGACTGCCTACTAGTTTTTAATTGGATTTACTATAAAGTAAATTTTTTAGCTCTCTTATATTTTGGATCCTGCGAGTGGCTTCTCCTATCTATGAACTTTCCCATCTGGAAGTGTTGCGCCTTTGAGAATTGCGCCGACGAGATTAGCACTACTCAACTCGGCACGGTTGAGAATTGCGTCCGTGAGATCGGCATCTGCTAGATTTGTCCTTGCGAGATAAGCTTCGATCAGATTTGCTCTGATCATAATCGCTCCCTTCAGATTGGCGCGGCTGAGATCGGCACGGGATAACTTGGCATCCGTGAGATCGGCTCCTTGCATCTGTACTCGACTGGCTTTAATATCTGCCATGATTGCACCATTGAGGGCAACCCCGTTAAAGTCAGCATCAATTAAGATAGCGCGTTCTAGTTTGGCATTATTTAAAACTGCGCCCGCAAGACTAGCACTGCTGAGATTTGCCTCAGTTAGGAATACGCCCTGCAAGTGAGCATTATTTAACTTGGCTTCGCTGAGGTTCGCGCCACTGAGGGTTGCCTCTTGCAAGTTTGCCCCGCGCAGATCCGCCTTATACAGATCGGCTCCCGATAGATTTGCTCCCCGCAGGTCTGCCCCAGAGAGGTTTGCTCCGATCAAACTGGCGATGCTCCGTTTCTTTCTACTGACATCGATTTCATCCCGATCGCCAACTGCTCGCTCTTGTCTGAGATTTGCGCCGCGCATACAAGCACCATTCAGATTTGCCCCACCCAAGTTAATCGTCCGCATATCTGCATCGATTAAGTTCGCATCCATCAAGTTAGCAAGGCTCAGGTTTGCACCAAATAACGTCGTTCCTTGCAAGCTAGCACCATGAAGATCGGCATTAGACAAATTGACGTTACTCAGGCTGGCTTGATTGAGATTTGCACCACAAAGATTTGCGCCTACCATCAAGGCTCCGCGCAGATTGGCACGGGTTAAACAAGCAAAGGTCAGAACCGTACTATTGAGATAGGCTTTGGATAAGTTGACATCGAGCCAATCCGTGCGGGTGAGATTTGCCCCACTAAGTTTAATGCCACTCAGATTGCATCCGCTAAAGTCGCGATCGCCTTGGGCATAACGTCGCAGAATATCTTGAGAAGTGAGCGCTGCATCCATACCGATCGATCCTTTTAAAGTAGTGGCAATTAACAAATGCCCTTACATTTAGTTCTTTGATGTAGGTCTTGTATTAAATATATCGCAGTTTATCTAGAGAATAGCGGCGCAAAGTGCCGCCATTCTCTAGATAAACTGACAAGTGTCATCATCGTCACTGTTGCGAAAGATCAAACTAGGCTGGGTAAAGTCCGTATCGTCAGAGGGCGATTGATGACCTTCCGCAGGATGTTGCATCGATTTAACCTCAAGCAGATCGTAGAGAGATCTAACGGCTTGCAGGATATAGCTAGCTGATTGATCGTAAGCCTTCGGTTCACTTAGCGATCGCGCGGTTTGCCAAATTGATTTTTCCGCCCTATCAAAGGATGCGTGGGCATAAAAAAATTGTCGCAGCAGTCCATCTAGTCCATGACTGCGTAAATCTTGCCAATTATCGCGATCGGGATCGAAGGGATAGTAAAGTACGGAAAAAAGTAAAATCTTGGCTCGCATGGAACTAGTAAATCGCATTAGTTCTAGCCTTAGGTCAAATAGATCGCTAGCAATTTGGGGATTAAAGGGAATCCTGCTAGGACTTTGTAAATTCACTGGTGATTCTGTTGGTAATTCTGTTGGCAATTCCATTTGCGGTGAATTGCTGGTTGCCTCTATAGCGCGATCGGGGTAGAGCGGTTCTAACTTGATCAGCAATAAATTCCCGATCGCTAAATATTCCGTAGGCTTAGAAACTCTTTGGACAGCCCCCTGTATCAATGCGGTCAACTGGGAAAATGTGGGCACAAAGGAGACTAGTTCTCTTAGTAAATTTGTCCAATTTATACTGTTCAACTGGCGGAGATCGCTCTCCCATACATCTTGGTAGGTATAAAATAACAGCTTTTTGAGCCGCATTTGCTGGGTATCGGTGTCAATGTCATGGGCAACCCATACATAAACATCCGATTCATCATAGGTATAGGGATCGATCGCTGCTATTTCATGACCAACTATGCCCAATTCCGAACTCATTTGCATGGAAGTTACATTAACTGCCTCTGGTTCAGATGCCACTGGTTCTAAACTATTGTAAGAATTATCAATCGGAGCGATCAGTTGCGCCGAATCGGCATTAATTACTAGATGATTAACTGAATAAACTTCTGGACGACTAGGAGAAATGGATGGAGTGGAAGCGACAGGTTCTGCGATCGCCGCTTCTGTTTTTTGATACATCTGTGATGCGGCATTAAAAACGATCTTCGCCACGATTAAATATTGGCGCTGCTTTTGTACATCAATTGTTTTAACTGCCTTAACTAAGTTCTCTTTAAGCAATTCGATCGTGGGATATTGCTGATATATGTCCTGAAGTAATTCCCCAAAACTAAAATTATTTAAACGGTTGAGATCGTTTTCCAAAATACCCGTACAAACTAGGCATACGAGCTTCTTTGCCCTGACGGGATCTTCACACATTTCTAAATCATCGGAGACATCATCGATCAGCTTATCGATCGGACTTTTGACCGTATGCGCGGGAATAGGATTTGGAGATGCATCAACCGATGGAGTCACTACACTGAGAATCGTGTGAGCGAGCGATCGCGCCAGTAGGGGTTGGAGCGCATCTAAAACTTCACTCGCCGATTGATAGCGCTGCCGAAAGTCAAAACGCACCATTTTATCGAGTACTTCTGCCAAGGTTGGGGTAACTTTGGCAAGATCGCGCCAGCAAAACTCACTTGTTATCGGATCTTCAGGAATCTGATTGGGCGATAATCCCGTCAGGGCTTGCAAAGCAATCATCCCGATCGCATAGATATCACTGGCATACATTGTCTTGCCACTATACTGCTCGTTTGGCATATAGCCTGGGGAGCCAATCACTAAGCTCGAAGTGTTGGTATTACCTAACTGGCTGATCGGCTGGGTACTAACCTCTTTGACTGCACCAAAATCAATCAAGACGATCTTCTTATCGCTGGTACGCCGAATCAGATTGCTAGGTTTGAGATCCCGATGAATCACCTGTTGTTGATGAACAAAATCAAGGGTAGGGAGAATATCCGTTAGAAAATCAATCGTATATTGCTCACCCAAACATTGACCGCGCTTAATCTCTTGGGTTAAAACATCACCTTCAATGAGTTCTTGGGCGAGAAAAAACTCTTCGTCCTCTTCAAAGTGAGCCAGTAAACTGGGAATGCAATCGTGCTTACCCAATCGATAAAGCACCTTTGCCTCTTTATCAAATAGTTCACGGGAGATTTTTAAAATTTCTGCTTGGGATGAGGCAGGCTTAAGTTGCTTGATCACGCAGGCTGGGCGATCGGGCAAATATCCATCTTCTGCAATAAATGTTTGGCTAAAGCCACCTCCGCCAAGCATCTTAACGATCTTATAGCGCCCAGTCAGGGTTTTACCGAGCATAATCATTTCAGCCAATACTAACTTCAATATTTTTGCACTTCCTTAACGTCCTCGCAAGTTAATTGTCAGGACTTTTTGCAAAATATTTAGGATTATGACACTTAATAGAGGGGTGACGAAAAGCGCCACCTCTCTATAGCAATCAAATAAGCCTTCGGCTTCTCTTAACTCATTTAGGGTTGCAATAAGTAAGTGGGCATAATTAAAATCCAGATCTAAAACCTGCGCCGCAGGTTTTAGATCTGGATTTTAATTATGC
>NZ_LIRE01000216.1 GCF_001402795.1 Pseudanabaena sp. 'Roaring Creek' | reverse complement strand
CCTGTAGAGCACGCTGCGCGTGCGCTACAGGTTTGGGATTTTATATTTAATTGCACTTACTCCCTTCCCAGTGAAAAATTGGACGTTGCGGCGCGAAGCGCCGCAACGCTAATTCTTGGTTTTGTATATCTATTTCTTTGATGGGAAAAGAGTAGCTACTTAGAGAATTCAATTTGTATATTTCAATTTCAAAAGTGACTCTACTATAGCTATCGTCAGCTATCGTCAAAGATACTAGGACAAATCCAAGAATTGATTGGCGGCGCAGAGCCCCGCCAATCAATTCTTGGATTTGTCCCCAGTCAAGTGACCGTAGCTATATGTAGCTATATAAAGTCAAACTTAGCCATCGTAAACAAATCAAAAACCCGCATTAAACCCGCATTAAAATTGTTATGGATGTAAATAGCCCCACCCTAGCCATTCAACAAGTAACTCGCCGCTTTGGGGGCTTAGTGGCGGTGAACGATGTGTCCTTTGATGTGCAGGAGCATGAAATCTTTGGCGTAATTGGTCCTAATGGAGCAGGTAAGACGACCCTGTTTAATACAATTACAGGATTAATTGCACCGACCAGTGGCAAGATTCGTTACGATGGGAAAGAACTTACCAATCTCCGTCCGCACCAGATTGCCAAATTTGGGATTGCTCGAACCTTTCAGAATATTCGTCTATTTGGTGAGCTTTCAGCCTTAGAGAATGTGGCGATCGCCCGCCATCTCAGCGGTACTACGGGTATATTTAAAGGCATTCTAGGTTTGCCACCAACGCCAAGGGAAGAGCGCCAAACCTATGATCGCGCCCTAGAATTATTGGAGCTAGTGGGACTACACGATCGCACTGACTTTAAAGCCAAAAATTTCTCCTATGGCGATCAGCGTCGCCTTGAGATCGCTCGCGCCCTCGCTCTCGAACCCAAATTATTATTGCTAGACGAACCAGCCGCAGGGATGAACCCCAAGGAGAAAGGAGAATTGAGTGATTTTATCCGCAGTCTGCGCGATCGCTTTGAATTAACAATTTTACTGATCGAGCATCACGTACCGCTGGTGATGGGGCTATGCGATCGCATTGCGGTTTTGGATTTTGGACAATTAATTGCGATCGGGCAACCTGAAGTGGTCAAAAACGATCCCGCTGTGATCGAGGCTTATTTAGGGGATGAAGGATAAGCTACGGAATTCGAGCTTAAATCGAGCTTAATGGGAATCTAACACCAAGAATGATTACCCGCAGGACTGTGCAGTAATTCACGGATATTCGCCTCAATAACCCGATAGCCGACATTCCCATTCAGTCTTTGTCTTCCTTCGTTAAAAATCAATGTCGGACTGACGCTGACATAGTGAGTTTTGACCAATTCAGCACCTTTTGATAACTGGGCATAGGCTTCTCCAGAATCGATCGCCTCCCTAATCGCATCCACTGGCAATCCTAATTCCCTAGCGATCAAAAATTGCACTGAGAGATCGCCAACATTGGCAAGTTTTGTAAAAAATGCTTCGCGCAAAGCCCAAGCGGTCTTTTCTAATAAACATTCTGATTTTGCGATCGATCCTCGATCTTCCAGAGCTTGTAAAGCACAAAGAAACAGATGAGCCGATACCGAAGAGGCAGGAATATCATGAGTCCAAATATCAGGATGCACGGATATATGCTCGAATTTACTGGCAATCTCTTTAACGTGATTGCTATAGCCAATCAAACCACCGCGATCCCACCAACCAATCTCTACCTTCTCGCGGACATTGCCGAAAATAGGAACAAAATAATACTCGATTTCAATCTGGTCGGGAAAGGCTAACTTCAACTCTTCTAAACGAATTTGCGCGATATAAGCCCAAATACAGAGAATGTCAGAAAAATAGGATATTCGGATTGGCTTCATTATGCTGTCCTTTGATTGTAGGGAAGTTTTGCTAATAGCTGTCCCATGGCACAGGTATTAGTCACCCCCGCAAATACCAAACCGCAGCCCACAAATCCACTCAATAATAAAAACCATGGTGATACAAATACACTGAATACCGTCGCGATCGCTACGAGAGCGCCAGCCACGATTTGCACTTGCCGAAATAAACTGATCGGAGCCTTGCGATCCCCCTGCGTTTCTAAGCCTGAGGCTTTCCAGCTAGATATTCCTCCTTTGAGTTGGGCGATCTGCATAAATCCCCGATCCGATAGCTTTTGCAATGCTCTAGCCGAGCGCATTCCCGACTGGCAGCAAAGAACTAGGATTTGATCCCTAGTTCGCGGAACGAGTTCGGGGTCAAACACCGACAAGGGCATGGAAATGGAGCCCGCAATATGTTCGCGCGCATATTCTCCCGATTCGCGTACATCAATGAGTATGACTTCCTGTGAATGCAGCTTTTGGTTTAGATCTGCTGGTGCGATTTCGGGGAGTGATAATTGATTTAGGGATGAATTCATAGCATTTAGAAAATAGTCATTAATAATGATTGCTGATTTGTTATATCATTATATACTTATATAGTAAAAAACAAGCAAACATTTTTTAAAGCAATGCTCGAAGTTTCTCCCCAAGCCCTAGAACAAGTTGCTGACTACTTTAAAGTTTTATCTGAAACAAGTCGACTTCGGGTGTTGTGCAGTCTCAAATATGGCACGAAAAATGTCATGGAAATCATGTCCGACACTGGATTAGGACAGGCAAACGTCTCTCAACATTTAAGAATCTTGACAAGAGCGGGAATTGTATCTCGTCGTCCCGAAGGGGTAAGCGTATATTACGAAATTGTCGATCCCGTCATATTTAAGCTCTGTGAAATAGTTTGCGATCGCTTATCTATCCGTCTAGAAGAACAATCGCAACAACTCCAACAGCTAGAGTTCTGATCTTTATTCAAAACCTGTAGTGTATACCCAGTAGGCGATATAGGTTTTGGCTTTGTTTTTTAATTATGCTCAGCTACTTATAGCTATAATTCGATATTCCTACCAAAACATCGGAAATCATGGCAGTAGACCTGACTCGTGTCCAACCCCCCCTTAAAGTTTATCCACCGAAAGCCAATCAATTTATATTAAAAATCATCAGGCTTTTAACACCTTTCTGGTTACGTTGGCAATGCGGAATCAAGCAGATTGAAACCCGCTATATCGATCGCCTTGTGGAAGCTACCGAAAAATTTCAGAATGGCAAAACAAGGTACATGCTTGCCTTTAGGCATCCGACCACAGACGATCCCTTTGCGATGTTGTATTTACTTGCCTACGCAGTGCCAGAGCAGGCGCGGGAAATGGGCATCAAGTTAACCACCAAACCCCATAGCGGCTTTGTCTACGATCGCGGCATTTCTTTATGGGCAGGAGACTATATTAACTGGCTGTTCCCAGCCCTAGGTGGCATTTCCATCTTTCGCGGCAAACTGGATCGTCCCGCCTTAAACCTAATGCGCCAGCAAATCACCAATGGCGATGCCCCTCTGTCTATGGCTCCCGAAGGTGGAACAAATGGCAAAAGTGAAGCTGTTGCCGAACTAGAGCCTGGCATTGCGCAGATCGGCTTTTGGGCAACTGAGGACTTAATCAAAGCAGGACGTACGGAGGAAATGTTAATTATTCCCGTGGGCATTCAATACGAATATGCCGCCGATGCTTGGGGCAAGATCGATCAAACCATTACCGCGATCGAAAAAGAATGTCGCATCAGCAAACCCGCAATTACTGAGAGCAATCGCTATCAAAGGCTCTATGACTTGGGTGGTTACCTTGTGCAATGGGTCAGTGATTATTACAAAGCCTTTTATGGTAATTACTTCAAATCCGAGACCGCCCCAAATACCGATGACTTGGCAAGCAATTTACAGGATCTAGCCGATCGCATTCTCAGTGTTGCCGAAATGAATTTTGGGATCAAAGCCAAAGGTACAACCGTCGATCGCTGTCGTCGACTCGAGCAAGCAGGGTGGGATCGGATTTTTCGCAATGACATCGAGAATATCCAAAATTTGTCTGAGGTCGAACGGGGCTTTGCAGATCAACTAGCCCTCGAAGCGAGCTACAGTAACTGGCATATGCGCATTGCCGAAAGCATCATTGGGGTAACGAGTAATTACGTGCGGCAACATCCCAGCCCTACACGCTATGTCGAGGTTTTGAAATTAATGTGGAGCGTCTTGAAGCGGATCACCGATCGCAATCCAGAGTCGATTTTCAAAAAAGATCCCAATTTTGGCGATCGCAAATTGATTATCTCGGTTGCACCACCACTATCTGTTTCCGAGCGTCTGGAGGAATATCAATCCAGTCGCGCGGCTGCTAAGGAATGCACCCGCAAACTCACGGAGGAGATCCAGAACTCCTTGAAAAACCTAATTATTCCATCGGTCATTTAAATTTACAGTGATTTCCGAACGAACCACAGTAAATTTTTTGAAAGTCCTGCTTTGCGGGACTTTCAAAAAATTTACTGGCTCTATAACTATCGCCATTTGCATTAGGACAAAATCAAAAAACAAGAAGAGAATAGCGACCTGCCGCTATTTTATTTACAAAAGAGTTGCGCCGCTTTGGGGCGCAACTCTTTTAGATATATAAGCTCTGGCAATCTTCAAGATTGAGCCGCGATCGCGTGGCAATACTCATGGACGAAGTTTCCCCACGGGCAAAATGAATCGCGCCTGCACAGCCAATCATGGCGGCATTATCGGTACATAGACTCAAAGGCGGAAAAATTGCCCGAATGTGATGTTCTTCAGCGCTTGCTAGTAGGCGCGATCGCAAAGCACTATTTGCCGCAACGCCCCCGACTGCGACAATCGTTGAGAGATGATGCTCGATTGCGCATTTAATTGTGCGATTGGCAAGGGCGATCGCCACCGTCTCTTGGAAACTCGCCGCAATATCGGCGATCGGTAAAGTTTCGCCATTGGGACTTAACTTTTGAGTGAGGCGCAGAACGGCAGTCTTGAGCCCGCTAAAGCTAGAGTCGTAGGGAAAGTCAGGAATTCTACCCTGAGGTAATTTGTAGGCTTTGGCATCCCCTATCTTGGCAATCTGGTCGATCGCAGGTCCACCTGGATAACCTAAACCTAACAGTCGCGCTACCTTATCAAAGGCTTCCCCCGCCGCGTCATCGCGGGTTTTTCCCATCACCCGATAGTCAGTATAGTCTTTCACTAAAATAATGCTGCTATGACCACCAGAAACTAATAAGCATAGGAAAGGTGGCTCTAAGGTCGGATCGGCGAGTAATGCCGAGCAAATATGCCCTTCAAGGTGATGTACGGCTATGAGTGGCTTGCGATGGAGCATTGCCAAGGTTTTTGCAGCTGTAACCCCAATCATCAGAGAACCGATCAATCCTGGCGCGGTAGTCACGGCAATCCCGTCGATGTCAGCCCATGTTTTACCCGATTCGCCATAGGCTTGGGCGATCGCAGGATTAATCGTCTCCACATGTTGCCGCGCTGCGATCTCGGGCACAACACCACCATAGAGGGCATGGGTTTTAATTTGGGAGGAAACGACATTACTGAGGATTTGGCGATCGCATACTACTGCGGCCGCCGTTTCATCACAACTGGATTCGATCGCGAGGATAGTGGGCATAGTTGGCAATTAGCTTTTGGCTTTTAGCAATTAGCTTTTGGCTTTTGGCTTTTAGCAATTAGCTTTTGGCTTTTAGCTTGGGGGTAACTGATTTATGATAGCGAAATGCTCACCCATCTTAAATTTTTTGAGCAAATTCACTCAAAATCGCCCAAATTAATGCTGCTAGCTGAACGCTAAAAGCCCCCGAATTAATAACTTACTTTACAGGTTGTGAAGATTGCTTTACCAAGGCGCGATCGCTGATATAGGATCTGAGGCTAAGTTCTCAAACTAAAATATCGTTATTTTTGCCTATCTTAACAAAGGTAAATTAAGGTCAGTCCATGAAAAGACTTTTTGCTCTCATTCTCGTTATTAGTCTGTGGTTTGGCTTTAGCCTTGCTGCAACCCCTGCTGCCTATGCAGAATTCTCCTTCAATGCCTTGACCCCCTGTGCAACTTCTTCAGCTTACCAAGATCGCTTGCAAGCAGAAGTTGATGGCTACACCGCACGTCTAGCTAAATTCAAGGCTGGTAGCGATCCTGTTGAATATCTCAAAGGCAAAATTGCCCAAACCGAAGCTCGCTTTGCTAAGTATGCCAATGCTGGTTTACTTTGCGGCGAAGAAGGTCTGCCTCACTTGATCAGCGATGGTCGTTGGGATCGCGCTGGTGAATTCACAATTCCTGCTTTGCTATTCCTGTACATTGCTGGCTGGATTGGCTGGGTTGGTCGTGCTTATCTCATCGCGATCCGTAAGGATTCTGCAACCGCAGCTCAAAAGGAAATCCTCATCGATCTTCCTCTTGCTGTTAAGTTCATGTTGACAGGCTTTGCATGGCCTCTTGCGGCTCTCAAGGAATTTGGTACTGGCGAACTAGTAGCTCCCGAAAACGAAGTTACCGTATCACCTCGCTAAACCGCAAATAAATTTTAAAAGTTTTACTTAAGTTAAGCTTTTAAAAATTTATCTATACCTAAATTCTCCAGAGTATTTTCATACTGTGGAGAGTCCTCAAAATTATTTATAAGGAGAACTCCATTGAAAGGTTTCTTATCATCTGCTCCTGTATTAGCTGCGGTATGGATGACCATCACTGCTGGTGTATTGATCGAAGCTAATCGTCTATTCCCAGACACCCTCACCTTCCCTTTCTAAATTTATTTTTCTGAATTTACTCTGAATCTATATTTGCATCTTGTTACAAGTGTATTCAGGGCATAGATAAAAAAGGTCAACGCAAGGCGTTGACCTTTTTTATCTATAGCCATCCCAGTCCCTTGCTTAGAGCCCTCAAAGTAAGAGATAGCGAAGACAAATCAAAATCCCAAATATGAGTGGCGGCGCGAAGTGCCACTCATATTTGGGATTTTATGTACAAGTCTTACGTTGTTATATATCGAAGTAGCTGGGCATAATTAAAACCAAAAACCAAGCCCTGTAGCGCACGCACAGCGTGGGCTACAGGGCTTGGGGCTGTATATTTAATTGCGCCTAGCTACTTCGATATCAAATAATAAAAAGATATTCAAAAAATAAATTGCTAGATTTTTAGCGCCATCGGTGCTAAAAATCTAGCAATCTGTTTTTTGAAAATTAAAAACACCTACAGTATTGAGGGAACTGAAAAATGCAGTTAGCTGATATCAAGAAATTACGTTCTATTAAATTATTTCTTAATTTATATAACCTCATTTTCAGACCGCTAAAGACTGAACAAGCCAACTACGACTATCTGCGATGGAATGGCTTGATCGATTTACTTTGGAGAGTAGGTGGTAACTCGACCCGTGCCTTTCTAACCAAGAAGTTTTTAACTAGCTCTCCCCATTACCTCTATCCGACCAACAAGCTTTATTTTTTGCCAGGAGAATATGAAGAGCGCCTTGACACTTTAAGGACTTCTCGCGCTGATATTGCCAACAATGTGATTGCTAAATTAGTCAATAGTGAGGATGAAGTACTAGAGTTTGGTTGCGGACATGGATTGATTGTCGGTGCAGTGGCTGGCTTTTGTAAACGAGCGATCGGCGTTGATGTCAGCAAAGCGATCGTTAGGGTTGCAGAGGAACTAAACCGTAATGTTAAAAATGTTACCTACGTTCAAGTTTCGGGACTAGATCTGAAACCGATCGCTGATAGCTCGCTCACCTTTGTTTATTCCATTGAATGTATCCAACATATTGAGAAAGTTCATGCTGTTACTTTTTTCCATGAGTTCTATCGCATTTTGAAACCAGGTGGTAAAGCCTTCATTCAATTTCCCGATCTAACTCGTCCTGCCGAGCTTGACGCTTGGATGGATGGCACTTGGAAAGTTCAGTCAGAGCGTTCCTATGCAGATTTAACGATGATGCGAATCCGATATTATACACCCGAAGAATTGAGGATTTTATTGACTAGAATCGGCTTTAGTAGCGTGATTTTTCTCGACTACGATCTGAATCCCGTTGAAAGTGCCTCCATATATTTCTTAGCAACTCGTTAATTCAAAATTAAAAAATCAGCAAAAAGGAAAGGATGGGCGAGCCCATCCTTTCCTTTTTACTGATAATGTTCTGGGCGTAATTTTTGTAATTGCGTATTGGTGTAATAGAAGTTCAAAATGCGATCGCTCGACCATCCTAACCGCGCTAGATTGTAGGAACCTGTTTGGCTCATACCTACGCCATGTCCTAAGCCACCGCCGATAAATCTATAGCCAGTCAATACTTTATTTTGATAAATGGGTTCTAGGCGAAAGAATGTACTGTCAGGGGGATCGAAAGCGTCAATGATCTCATCTTTTTTGACCGTGATTTTGCCATTGTCCGTAGTGACTTCCATTTCCAGAACACGTCCAGAAGGCGATCGCTTAGATACGCGCAATTGTTTAATAACATTAAAGGTCGTGATGTTGTCTCCCGAAAAACGCAGAAACTTTTTTAAAGATATTTGTAATTCTTCGAGAGAACCACTTTTGCTCCATCGTAGCGTACGCCAACCCACCTCATTAAACCCTTCTTGTCGATCGAGGAAAGCTTTTAAGTTTTTGTCATCGGAAATATCTGCCGATCGCTGATTTTCAGGACGATTAGGAAGATCTAGCACTGATTGTAGGTAGGGGCGAGCCGTTCCATCCCACAGGTCGTTATAGTTGGCAGTAATGCCTCCCGTCGTAGAAGAGTAGAGGGCATCGATCGCTCGATTGTTATAGGTCAAAATCAAACTTCTGGTATCCGCCACCGCTCGATCGGCAACTTCAGTCGTGTTTTCTAAGCCCCGATAAACTTGGCACTGAGTATCGGCACAAAGTTGATAGTCATCGGCTTTGAAGCGGTGCAAACTTGCTAATGCATAGGTTCTCGCCAGAATTGCTTGGGCTTGGACAGCCGCATAGGGAGCGTTATAGCCAATTTCATGGGGCACGACTCCCCGCACATAGGTTTCTAAGGGAACGTTGTTAATGAGGGTAAAACTCTGGTGGGCGTTGGGTTGTAATCTTAAAGTGCCAGCATAGGGACGATTGCTAATTTCGGCTTTATTCTCCTTTTGGTAGCTGACTTCCACCAGCCCCGAACTGCTACTAATATCAATGCGATCGCGATTGTAGCGAAAATCGCCCACGATAAATGAAGCGATCGCTTTTTGCGGCAGAATGCGTCGATCGAGCTGAACCGTGAAATTGCCCTGCGATCGCAGGGTATAAAGAGCTAAGTAGCGCAATAACATCGAGTCATACAAATCGCGCTTTGCCCAAACTTGCCAGCGTCTTGGCTGTGCAATTTCGGTTTGAAGCCCCTTTTGATTCCAATGAAAAGCACTTGCTGTGGCATTCTCAAAGCTGCGGTGGTTACTTAGAACTAGCTTTTCATCGAGAATTGGTTGAGTTAATTGCTGTGATGCGACTTCAATAACTAGGCGATCGCTCTTGATGGTTTGCGTACTTTTGCCATCCGCTGAAGGGAAGGAGAGGGTGAGGGTGCTACCCGATGGGGCTTTGATGGTAAGGTGATCCTGAGGTCTTTCCCCAAAGCGCTGTACGATCCCTATTTTAAGTATGGGGTCTGATTCAGATTGAGCTTGTACTAGCTCGCCAGCAGTTAACGTAAACGAACAAAGGGTCACAATTACAGTTTGGCGAATAATACCGAGAGTTTTTAGCATATCAAGCCCAAAATGTCAGAAACTTAGCCATTTTATACCAATTTAAGAAATGGCTACGCCATTTCTTAAAATTGAAAACCCTTACGAGGTTTAGTTTTTAACGTGAGTTCGGGATAATTTGTAACGGGCTTTGAGAAAAGGTTTGCGTAGCAAACCCTTTCTCAAAGCCCAAAAGTAAAAGCCTTGCTTAGCAAGGCTTTTACTTTTGGATTTTTAAAATTTGCCAGCTTAACCCCAACTGACGTTAGGAATAAATACTCCCTTCCCAGTAAAGAATTAGCGTTGCAGCGCGAAGCGCCGCAACGCTAATTCTTGGTTTTTAATGTCTAATTTTATAGCGGGAAGGGAGTAAGTAGCAAACCAGAGAGAGGCGGCGTTGAGCGTCGCCATCCCCCCTTAGAGATGACAGGGTATAATTGTTGCCTATCTCAATACAGCGATCGCAAATAATATCGCCAATAATTATGATTCCAGAATCGGGTGAAGGGTTTAAGTCGGGCTTTGTGGCTTTAGTGGGACGACCTAATGTCGGCAAGTCCACCTTGCTCAATGCCCTCATTGGTCAAAAAATTGCGATCACTTCGCCCATAGCCCAAACTACTCGCAATCGCCTGCGCGGAATTTTAACCTTAGCTGAAGCCCAGATCGTTCTTGTCGATACCCCTGGAATTCATAAGCCCCATCATTTACTCGGTCAGACCATCGTCAAAAATGCGATCGGCGCAATCTCTTCCGTTGATACCACTGTTTTAGTTGTCGATGGTAGCGATCGCATGGGAACAGGAGATCGCTTTGTTGCCGATACCATCTTGCAGAGTCGAGTGCCTACAATTCTCGGCATTAATAAAATCGATCGGTTAGATGAAAGCATCGATACGGTTAGCAGTTATGAAAGCTTTGCTACCGAAAATGGCTGGCAAGTTGCGAAGTTCTCATCGGTTACGGGCGAAGGTTTAGAAGCTTTACAAACCATGATGTGCGATCGCCTGCCCCTTGGTCCTTACTATTACCCTCCCGATCTCGTCACCGACCAACCCGAACGTTTTATTATGGGTGAGTTAATTCGCGAACAGATACTCTTACTCACGCGCGAAGAAATTCCCCATTCTGTTGCCGTAAGTATCGATCTAGTTGATGAACAACCGAAACTCACTAAAGTTATGGCAACCGTCCATGTGGAAAGAGATTCTCAAAAAGGAATTTTAATTGGAAAGAAGGGACAGATGCTGAAGGAGATTGGCACAAAGGCAAGAGAACAAATGCAAAAACTGATTATGGGTTCAGTTCATTTAGAAATCTTTGTCAAAGTTCAACCTAAATGGCGATCGTCTCGATTTCAACTATCCGATTTTGGCTATCGCGTAGAATAGGTAATACCAATTCACGAAAGTGTGACAACACTTTTGTGAATTAAACACCAAACCCAGTAAGGTTTTGCTGTTCCCAAAATGGCAACGCCATTTTGGGAATTGGTATAAAAAAGATGAGGCTCAATAGGCGTTTCGGGGAGGTGATTTAGCTTAAATGGCTGATAAGCTTGATGTGCAATAGTTTTAGCCTTGGATGTCTTTGATGGCTGAGACAATGGTCATTAAAAGTATTGAGCCGTTTATGATGTTTGACCTCCCTGAAACACCTAGAGAGCCTCATCTTTTTACAGCGCTTTGCGCTGCAAGTTAAGCATTGCTATACAGGAAATTTTCCATTTCTTGAGGAGATACGTTTACAAAGAGATTGTTTTGGAGGCGTTCCTGCAATGCCTGACTCCGCGACGTAAGCGCATCGACCAAGCGTTCTCTGAAGGCAAAATCATCCTTAGTATGATAGCGGATCTCTAGTTTGAGAATGGTCTGGAGATCGCCAACCGATGCCTCGGCATAGCGCAGTGAATATCGATCGGACAATTGCTCAAAAATTCGATCTAACTCCTCCATCAGAATTTGCTCTTGGAGAAACTCCGAACCATGATTCTCCAATTCTAGAGTCATGCTTTCTCTAGCTAGCAATTTCATAAAGTCGCCTTGAGCAAATTCTGCTTTCGGATTAAAGGGGCGGCGATCGCAATATTTTCTAAGGATAAAATCTGGCAGACTTTTAAGAATATGTTTTAAATAAATTGCATCACAAATTACCCCATCAAAGCGAGTTTGGCGATCGATCGTCCAGCCCTCGATGCATGCATTTGTGAGATTTGCCGAGCTAAAATTGGTGCCGAGAGCTTGCGATCGAAATAGATCCGCGCCATTAAGATTGGCGCTAGTGAAGTTGGCGTGAGAGAGGTTAGCGTTAAATAGTTTTGCCTTACTCAGATTCGCACCACTGAGATTAGCTTCAACAAGATTCGCAAAATCTAGATTAGCTTCACTGAGATCGGCTCCACTAAGATTTACCGCTTTGAGATTGGTTTGATTGACGTTAATAAAAGGAACGTGAATGCCAGTGAGAATTGACTGAATATTTTTTGCTTTGACAAATTCTGGAATAGCTGGGCTGAGGTTAGCCTTGTGCAAATTAGCGTTGTAGAGGTTTGCCCCCGTCAGATCTGCTTCACAGAGGAGCGTCTCAATCAAAATGGCATTCTGGAGAGAAGCATCCTGAAGCTCTGTACCACTTAGAGATGCGTTGCTTAGATTTGCCGAGGTGAGGTTTGCTCCCCTTAGCTTTGCCCCAAACAAGGTCGCTTCACTCAGATTTGCACCGCTGAGATTGATTTCACTCAGATTTGTACCGCTGAGATTTGCTTTATGAAGGTTTACCCCATGAAGATTAGCTCTCTTCAGGTTAGCCCCCGCCATGCTAAATCTTTGTCCCTTCGTTCCGTGACTCTCTAGCCATAATTGGTGCTTGGCTAAATTATCCTTTAGAAATCCTCTAAAAATAGACATAGGCTAAGTCTCTTTTCGCGAAAGATATATAAATATTATATATAAA